>NZ_JBJIAK010000007.1:0-174486 GCF_045310915.1 Mycobacterium sp. SMC-17
GCCGGCATTGCCCAGACATTCCACAAGCAGGAGTCCGTCAGTGGACGGCTCCAAGTTCCCAAACAGGGACACCCGCCTGGCCACGGGTCGTGCTCGCAGACGGCCACTCAAATTTCAGGAATCCGCGAGGTCCCAGTCGGTGGGTTCGGCCGTCCGCGAGCACTCACCCAATCTAAATGTCGGTGGGTCACGGCATACTCGGCGAGATGGCGACCATCTACTACACCGCATCCAGCTTGGACGGCTTCATCGTCGATTCCGCGGGCAGCCTGGACTGGCTGCTCTCGCGTGACATCGACGTCGACGGGCCGTTCGGCTACAAGGCGTTCGAGAAGTCCGTCGGTGCCCTGGTCCTGGGGTCGACGACGTACCAGTGGGTCGTCGAGCACGAGCCGGGCGACTGGCCGTATCCCCAGCCGACGTGGGTGCTCACGTCCCGGCCCGGCATCATCGTCGACGGCCATCCGGTGCAGGCGGTGAGCGGTGATGTGGCGCAACTGCATCCGACGCTGGTCGAGGCGGCGGGCGACCGTGACGTGTGGATTCTCGGAGGCGGGGACGTTGCGGCGCAGTTCGTGACGGCCGGCCTGGTCGATGAACTGGTGGTGTCGTACGCGCCGTGCTCGCTGGGCGAGGGCGCGCCGGTGCTGCCGGTGCGCTCGGAGTGGCGGCTGGTGGAATCCGCCGTCAACAGGGACTTCGTGTGTGCGCGCTGGGCTCGCGCGGAAGGCAAACTGCCGGCGGTCGGCAGGCCGTTGTTCTTGACGAAAGCCTTTGCCTTGATCAGGAATTCGAGCTGAGTGGCAACATCGTGCAACGGCTCGACCCTGCGTGACGAGCGGCTGAGGATCACGGCGCCCTCGAGCGCGGCCAGGCAGGTGACGGCCAGGGTTGACGCGTCGGTGTCGCTGAAGCCTTCGGCGGTAAAGGCGTGTCCGAGCGCGGTGCGCCACCGGTCGAAGATCTCGGCGGCGATGGGGGTCAGGGTCGGCGCTTCGTCGCCCGACCCGACCGCCGCGGCGACCACCGGACACCCGGCGGTGAAGTCACTGTCGGCGAGGATGCGATCCCAGAACGTGACGAATCCGCGGACGAGGGCGATGCCGCCGTAGGCGGCGGAACCGTCGATATGGGCAGCAATCGCATCGCCGGCGAACTGCAGGGCCTCGATCAGCAGCTGGCTGCGGCCCTCGGGAAAGTGGTGGTAGACCGAGCCGCGCGGGGCACCGCTACGGACCAACACCTCGTCGATGGTCAGGCCCGCGGCGCCGCGTTCACGCAGCACGGCGGCGGCGCTGCGCACCATCCGTTCCCGAGTGGCGCCTCGCTTGTTGACCGTCTTGGTGACGGGCTCAGCTGACGTCAATGCGTGACCCGGTTCCGCAGCTGCGTCATCCGATCCTGCACGCCCCGCGCCGCTTCACGCAGCCGCTCGTTGGCACCCAGGACGGTGTGCGTGAAGCGATGGCCCTTCACGTTGACCTCGACGACCCACATGGCGCCCTCCTCGATATGGGTCTCAGCATAAAACGTCGGACACATCGGGCCAAAGAATGTATTCCAGGTCACTATTGGGCGGCCGCAGCGGCCAAATGGCGTCGAAATTATGGCCGGTTACATAATTCTGTGATCAAGAATTCACTTCTGGGTGGACGTCCGAACTCGATGTGCAGACCGTCATCAGGGGTCTTCCGCAGGGGCGTTGTGGGTTCGCCTCCGAGCGTGCGCTCAGATCGGGGATCTGGCCTGCAGGACGATCTGTCCGCACATTGGCGAAGATGTACGGCCGCGTTGATCACGAGCGTGCAGCCAGATCGAAGATCGGGCGAGAGGTGCGATCTGAGTGCACCCTCGTGGCGGGCAACGAGACGAGCAGACACAAAACTGCCCCCACTCCGAGGAGTAGGGGCAGTTTTGTGTCTGCTCGCGGAGAAAATTAGCCGGCGTTCTCCAGCGCGACGAGCGCGGCCGCGACGGCGAAGTACTTGTTGGAGCCGAGCTGGCGCACGGTCTTGATGTTGAATGCCGCGGCGAGGTGCTCGGCGTCGGAGTCACTGACCCCGGCCAGCGCGGCGGGCGATGCGTCGAGGATGTCCTTGAGGGACTTGTCCTCATATGCCTTGTCGAGCGACTTGTCGAGATCCACAGAGACAGCCATACGTTTCCTCCCAGATTGTTTGCCAGACCTTCGGACGGGCGTGACGCTATCAGCGTTCGCTGGGCGCCGCCTGGGATAAAACACCTGTGCTGAAAAGCCGAATGGCCACCCGGCCGAGTCCCCCGAGGGGCGAAGGACAAGGCGCGGATGGCCATCCGGACGAAGGCAGTACTGCTTACTCCGGGGTGTAGCCGAACGGCATGAGCACGCTCTTGGCCTGGCAGTAGGCCTCGATGCCCTCGGGGCCGTTCTCGCGGCCGATGCCCGAGTTCTTGTAGCCGCCGAACGGCGCGCCCGGATCGAAGGCGTACATGTTGACCGCGTAGGTGCCGGTGCGAATCTGCGAGGCGATCTTCATGGCCCGCGGGATGTCGGTGGTGTAGACGCTGCCGGCCAGACCGTAGGCCGAGTCGTTGGCGATCCGGATGGCGTCCTCTTCGGTGTCGAAGGGGATGATCGCCAGCACCGGGCCGAAGATCTCCTCCTGGGCGATGGTCATCGAGTTGTCGACGTCGGCGAACACCGTCGGCTGCACGAACCAACCGGAGTCCAGGCCCTCGGGACGGCCGCCGCCGGTGGCGATGCGGGCGCCTTCTTCGACGCCCTTCTTGATGTAGCTCTCGACGCGCTCGCGCTGCTTCTCGCTGATCAGCGGGCCGATCATCGCGGCCGGGTTGTCCGGCAGGCCGACCTGCATGGCGGCCGCGCCGGCGGCCACCTTCTCGACGACCTCGTCGTACCGCGATCGCGGGGCCAGGATGCGGGTCTGTCCGACGCAGGCCTGGCCGGTGTTCATCAGGCCCGAGAACAGCAGCATCGGGAGGGTGGAGTCCAGGTCGGCGTCTTCGAGGATGATCGCCGCGGACTTGCCGCCGAGTTCCAGGGTGCAGGGCTTGAGCCGCTCGGCGGCGACCTTGCCGATCTCCTTGCCGACGGCCGAGCTGCCGGTGAAGGTGAACTTGTCGATCTCGGGGTTGGCGGTCAGCGCGCGGCCGGTCTCGGGGCCGCCGGGCACGATCGACAGCACGCCCTCGGGCAGGCCGGCGTCGGCGAAGGCCTGCGCCATGGCGAAGACCGACAACGGCGTCTCGGCGGCGGGCTTGAGCACGACGGTGCAGCCGGCCAGCAGTGCCGGGCCCAGCTTGTTGGCGGCCAGGAAGAACGGCACGTTCCACGCGGCGACGGCGGCGACGACGCCGATGGGCTCGCGGGTCACCAGGGTCTGGCCGTAGATGCCATCGCGGATGTCGCTCCACTGGAATTTGTCCGCGGCACCGGCGTAGTAGTTGAACGACGACATGGCCGCGCCGTACTGCATCATGTCGACGATGCTCGGCGGCTGGCCGGTCTCGGCGGAGAGCAGGAACTTCAGCTCGTCGGCGCGCTCGGTCATGATGCGCGACGCCTCGGCGATCACCGCGGCGCGCTCGGCCGGGGACATCTTGGGCCACGGGCCCTCGTCGAACGCCTTGCGTGCGGCGGCACAGGCGGCATCCACGTCGGCCTTCGAGGCCAGCGGCACCTTGCCGACGAGCTCGCCGGTGGCCGGGGAGTGCACCTCGATGACGTCCGACGTCGAGGGTGCGGTCCACTGACCGCCGATGAACAGCTGATCCCACTCGGTTTTGAATGCCGTGCTCTGTGTCATGGCCGTCACACTACCCAGTTTTCGGCCAAACGAGAACATGTTCCAATTAGGTCATTCAGCTGGGCTGGAGCACCAACACCAGGTTGCTCGTCAAGAACTCCTGTAACACCGGTACAGAAGTCGCACGCCAGGCCCATCGCGGGTGGTAGCGGGGGAATGCGGCGACCAGCGTCCCCGTGCTGCGCGCCCACTCCAGCCCAGCTGCGGCAGATACCGCGAACAACGACGATCCGTAGTCGTTCTTCGGCCGATGGCCGTGTTTGCGGGTGTACATCTCGGCGGCCCGCCGGCCGCCGAGGTAGTGCGTCAGCCCCATCTCGTGGCCGCCGAACGGACCCAGCCACACCGTGTACGACAGGATCACCAGCCCGCCCGGCCGGGTCACCCGCAACATCTCCCGGCCCATCAGCCACGGTTCGCGGACATGCTCGGCGACGTTCGACGACAGGCAGACGTCGACGCTGCCGTCGGCGAACGGCAGGGCCATGCCCGAGGCGCGTACGAAGGTGCCGGCGCCGTCGGGTTGGGCGGCCGGGCCGGCATGCATCTCCCGGGGGTCGGGTTCGACACCGATGTATGTCATTCCGGCGCTGGAGAATTCGGTGGCGAAGTAGCCGGGACCGCCGCCGACGTCGAGCACCGTGGCGCCGTCGGGTGCGGCTCCGTTGAGATCGCGCCACAGGCCGTCCACCAGGGCGACGGTGTCGCGGGCGAGACCGCCGTAGAAGCGGGCCGGGTCGCTCTGCTCGAAACGGAACTCGCTGAGCAGGCGGATCGAGCGGGCGAGGGTGGCCCGCTCACGCGTGATGACCAGTCGTTTGGCTGCCCAGCGATTCACTCCGCAACCCTACTGACCGGTACCCTTCATTCGATGCCAGACCACCCCCAGCAACCCGCTGGATCTCCTGACGAGATCCGGTCGGTGCTGCTGCTCTGCTGGCGGGACACCGGCCATCCCCAGGGCGGTGGCAGCGAGACGTATCTGCAGCGCATCGGCGCGCAGCTGGCCGAGTCCGGGGTGCGGGTGACGCTGCGGACGGCGCGCTATCGCGGGGCGTCGCGCACCGAGGTCGTCGACGGCATTCGGATCAGTCGCGGCGGCGGCCGGCTGTCGGTCTACATCTGGGCCGGGCTGGCCATGGTGCTGGCCCGTGTCGGGCTGGGTCCGCTGCGCGGCGTCCGGCCGGATGTGGTGATCGATTCGCAGAACGGCATCCCCTTCCTGGCTCGCTTGGCCTACGGCCGGCGCGCGATGGTGCTGGTACATCACTGCCACCGTGACCAGTGGCCGGTAGCTGGGCGGTTCATGAGCAAGTTCGGCTGGTTCGTGGAGTCGCGGCTCTCGCCCCGGCTGCACCGCAACAACCAGTACGTGACGGTGTCACTGCCGTCGGCCCGGGACCTGGTGGACCTGGGTGTCGACGCTTCGCGGATCGCCGTCGTCCGCAACGGGGTCGACCTCGCTCCGGCGGCGTCCCTCGCGCTGCCCCGCGCTGCCGAGCCGCGCATCGTGGTGCTGTCGAGACTGGTGCCGCACAAGCAGATCGAGGACGTGCTCGACGCCGTCGCGCTGCTGGCGCCGGTGGTGCCGGGACTGCGCCTGGACGTCGTCGGCGGCGGCTGGTGGGACGAGCGGCTGGTCGCCCACGCTCGCCGGCTCGGTATCAGCTCGGCGGTCACGTTCCACGGCCACGTCGACGAGGCCACCAAACACGAAGTGCTGCAACAGGCTTGGGTCCACGCGCTGCCGTCGCGCAAGGAAGGCTGGGCGCTGGCCGTCATCGAGGCCGCCCAGCACGGTGTGCCGACGGTCGGCTACCGGTCCTCGGGCGGCCTGACCGACTCGATCGTCGATGGGGTGACGGGCCTGCTGGTCGATGACCATCGCGGTCTGGTCACGGCGCTCGAGACTCTGCTGACCGACGCCGTCCTGCGCGACGAGCTGGGTGCCAAGGCGCAGGTGCGGGCGGCCGAATTCTCGTGGCCGCAAAGCGCTTCCGCGTTGCGGACCGTTGCCGAAGCGGTCCGGGACGGCAAGTTTGTCAACGGGATCGTCTGACGTCGCATCCGGGCCGCGCAGTACTGCCGCCGGGCGTCCACGCCCACCCCGGAAATTCTGCGTGACGGCCAGCCAAATCTGCCGTTTTGCTGTTGGACACCGCCGGGCCGCATAAACTGACGGCCAAGTCAAATTTAATAGCAATGAGGGCCGCCTGCGGGTTCCGGCTTTCGTGGTGTCCCTCGAATTTTGCGGATCCAGGCAACTGGGCCCGGTGATGCAGTGCGTTCGAACTCCGTTCTCATTCAATGTAATTGGATATACCGCTCCATCGAAGTACCACCGGGTCTGAGGAGTTGAGCATGTGGAGTTGCCGATGACGCTTTCGACGTTCGGGCTCACGCGGCTGGCGAGTTCACGCACGGTCTGGCAGCCGCATTACGCGCGTCGTGTGCTGCTCACCGACGCCGCGACCATCGTCCTCGCGATGCTGTTCGCACAATGGGTCCGATTCGGCGGAGTGGGCTACGGCCCGTCGCCTCCATGCTCTATACCGGGTACTCGCTGGTGCTGGCCTGCCTGTGGCTGGGCGTGCTGACGCTGCATCACGCCCGGTCCGCGTCGATCCTCGGCTGCGGCATCGAAGAGTATCGCCGCGTCGTCGCCGCATCCTTCTGGACGTTCGGGGTCATCGCGATCGTGGCGCTGCTGGCCCGCCTCGAGATCGCGCGCGGCTACCTGGCCCTCGCGTTCCCGTTGGGCACCATCGGGCTGCTCATCGGACGCAAGCTGTGGCGGCGGCGGGTGCGGGCGCGCCGACAGGCCGGCGAATGCCTGACATCCGTTCTCGCCATTGGTGATCGGGACGCCATCGCCGTCCTGGCAACTGAACTCATGAACGATCCCGGCGACGGTTATGTGGTGGTCGGCGCCGGCATCCCGGGAGACCCCGGCGCGCGCGGCGACGTCATCAGGGTCGGTGACCGGATGATCCCGATCTTCGGCGACGAGAACGACGCCCTCGGCGCGCTCGGCGACCGGTGCGCCGCCGACACCGTGGCGCTGACCGACGCCGAGCACTTCGGTGCCGCCGGAATCCAGCGGCTCACCTGGCGTCTCGAGGCCTCCGACGTCGACCTGGTGGTGTCGCCCGGCCTGCTCGACGTGGCCGGCGCGCGACTCGCGATGCGGCCGGTGGCCGGCATGCCGCTGCTGCACGTGGAGAAGCCGCAGTACCACGGCGCCAAGAGCTTCCTGAAGAAGGCGTTCGACTTCGGCTTCGCGCTGGCGGCGCTGATCGGGACGGCGCCGCTGCTGGTGCTCGCGGCCATCGCCATCAAGATGACCAGTCGCGGCCCGGTGTTCTACCGGTCGGAGCGCATCGGGCTGGACGGTGAGCCGTTCACGATGATCAAGTTCCGCAGCATGGTGGTCGACGCGGAGGAGCGCCTCGAAGACCTGCTGCCCTCGAACGAGATGGCCGGCGGCGTCATGTTCAAGATGCGCGACGACCCGCGGGTGACGATGGTCGGAAAAGTGTTGCGCCGCTACAGCATCGACGAGCTGCCGCAGTTCATCAACGTGCTCAAGCAGGACATGAGCGTCGTGGGCCCCCGGCCACCGCTGCGCCGGGAGGTCGAGACGTACAACGGCGATATCAGGCGCAAACTACTCGTCAAGCCGGGTGTGACGGGGCTGTGGCAGATCAGCGGCCGGTCGAACCTCACATGGGACAAGGCTGTGCGCCTGGATCTTTCGTACGTCGACAACTGGTCGATGCTCACCGATGTCGGCATCATCCTGAAGACCGTCAGTGTGGTGGCTCGCGGCGAAGGGGCGTACTGAGGCCCCGCCGCCGCTGGATCACCATCGCGGTCAGGGCTCCGATCAGCACGCCCAACCACACCACGTGTGCGGCGATCAGCAGCGCGCGTCCCGACGCCGCGGGCGTCGTCCCGCCCACTCGGTACAACGCAATGTCGTTGTCCCGGTAGGCCATCGGTAGCGACAGCGGCGGAGCTGAGCCTTCCACCACCACCCAGCCCACCCCGGCCGCGGCCAACTGGTGCACGTCGGCGCCCCGCAGCAGCAGGTCCTGCACCCGCCGCGCCCGCACGCCCTCGCCGGGCACGGTCCGGCCCCCGATGACGAGGTCACCGGTCGCCAGCACGTCGGCGGACACCCAGCGCGGCAGCGGGTCGAGTACGGCCGTCGGGCCGGCCCAGGGGAACTGGCGGATGACGTCGGGCGGCAGGACCGCGACGGGTTTCGGGTCCGAGTTGATCTGTGCGGCAACCGCGTACCAGCCGGCCGGGTACTGCACCGACCGCAGCTGGCCGCCGACACCCCAGGCGAGGTCGGGCAGCGCCGCCAGCACCACTACGCAGCAGCCCGCAGCAGCGAAAGCCGTTGGTAGCCAGCGCCGTAGCACCGCCACCGCGGCCGCCGCGGCCAGGGCATAGCCCGGCATCGCCAGGGCCACCCACTTCTGTCCGTCACGCAGCACGCCGGTGCTGGGGACGGTCCGGATCAGCCAGTCGAGGAACGCCGACCCCGGGTCGGTCGCCAGCAGCGCGGGCACCACCACGGCGACGACGGCGAGCACCAGCAGCGGCCGGGCCGCGGTCACGGACCACGCCTTCCGCGCGCCACAGGCCACCACCGCCAGCAGCGCGACGGTCCCGACCACGGCCCACAGCGTCGTGCGGGACACCGGTACCGCCGCGGCGTTCCAGATGCCGCCGAGCCCGGCCAGGCTGCCCAGCGTCCCGAGCCCCGGTTCGGCCCGCGCCGCGAACGCCGGCACTCCGGCACTGGCCACCGGTAGGACCGAGCGGGCGACGACCGTCGCCACCAACCAGGGCAGCGCCGCTCCGACCGCGGCGGCCAGTGCGACCCACACGCCGCGCCAGGTGCGCGAACACGCCAGCGCCACCACCAACGCCAGCAGCAGGCCCGTCGGCGTCAGCCCGGCCAGCGCGATCCAAAAGACGAGGCCCCAGTGATTTGTGCACGACTTTTCGCGCTCACCGCGGAAAATCGTGCACAAATCACTGGAGAAGGCGACCCAGGGCAGGCAGCCGTAGCCGACGAGCAGGCTCCAGTGCCCTTGCAGCAGTCGCTCGGCGACGTAGGGGTTCCACACCGCGACGGTGACGGCCACGAGCTGCCCGCCGAGGCCGGCGTCCAGCACCGCGGCGGCCAGCTTCGCCGCGCCCCAGCCGGCGAACCACAAGCCGAGGATCGTCAGCGCCTTGACCAGCACCCCGCCGTCGACGACGGGCGAGAGGACGGCCAGGAAGAAGTCCTGCGGCAGGGCCCGGGGCGCGGCCTCGGACAAGCCGAGGGCGGCGTCGGACAGGTAGGACCGCGGCGTCGAGACCGCATCACGCAGCAGCAGATAACCGGGCGCCAGCAGCGGCGCGGTGACAGCGAGCGTCAGCCCCAGCGCGTACAGCGCCGGCAGGGCACGACGAAAAGCGATCAGATCCGGTCCGGTGGCAGATCGGTCGGCCGCTGGGTGGGCAGCTTCTCGGTCATGGCCTCGGCCGCGGGCATCGGGCCGGAATCGGTCTCACGCCGGCCGAAGAAGCCGTGCCCGGCGGCATCGAGGCCCGGATCGATCAGTGCGGCCTGCGACCGCAGGCTGTACCCGGCGAGCAGCACACCACCGACCAGGAACACCAGGCCCAGGCCACCGAAGGTGATGGGCAGGATGCGGTCCCACAGGGCGAGCTTGTCGCGCTCGTCGTGGGCGGCGGCGACCTGCGACTCGACCGTCTGCTCGTTGGAGGTGACGGTGTAGTCGGCGAACGTCACCTCGGGCTTGAGGGCGTCACGCGAGTAGTAGTGGAAGCCGCGGTCCTTCTCCTTGACGATGGTGCCCGAGACCGGGTCCACCCAGAAGGTGCGCGCCGCGGCGTAGTAGCGCTGCATCGTGATCGGGTCGGTCGGCTCGGCCGACGGCACGCCCCACAGTTCGGCGCGCGCGGTCACCGAGCCGTCTTCATCCTTGTCGTACAGCGACGAGTACTTGATGGGCTCGACCAGCTTGCCGTCGGCGTCGAAGCCGACGTTCTGCGTGAACTTGTAGACCGACAGCCCGTTGACGTCTTCTTCGCCCTCGTAGTTGGCGTCGTACGCCTTCTGCGCGATCGGGTCGAACACCTGGTAGGTCTTCTTCTCCGTGCTGAACGGGAAGCGGTAGCTCAGCCCGGTGTGGGGCAGCGCGATGTTGGTCGGCGGGTTCTGGTCCTCGATGGTGCGTGGCTTCTGCACCGAGCCGGCCGCACCGGTCACCGCCGCGGCGGTGGTGCGGTTGAGCGTCACGGTGTCGACGAGCGCGAGCAGCAGACCGTTGTCCTGTTGCTTGTCGGTGCGGCGCACCGTGCTGCCGACCTGCAGCGTCACCACATCGGCGTTCGCCGGGTTCTCGACACTGATCTGGCGCTGCAGCACCAGCGGCACGTTCTTGTTGACGACGAACTTCTCGCCCAGCAGCGACGCGGGGTCCAGCGCGGTCCCGGTGCCGTTACTGACCAGCGTGGTGTCGATGTCGAGCGGGATCTTGGAAATCTTGCCCGACGTATAGGTACTCAAGAGCAGAGCAGCAATCAGCAGGGCGGCGCCGAGCCCCATCAAGACGCATGCCGCGATTCGCAACCCCACAGCGCGGTTCAACCCGTGCTCCTTACTTTGTCTGCCAGCCACACAGCAACCCGACTGACCCTAACAGCCCTTACTAAGGCACACCCTCAGAGTGGTGTGCGGGTGTCGGTGAGATTCGCCGCCGAGACCGGGCACCCGGCACACTGGGGTCGTGGGCGACCTGGGACACGACACCGCGGGCAGTGCTGAGGTGAGCGGCACCCGCAGTTTCCTGCCCGCTGTCGAGGGCATGCGGGCCTGTGCCGCCATGGGCGTCGTCCTCACTCACGTGGCGTTCCAGACGGCCAACAGCAGCGGCTGGTACGGCCGCTTGTTCACCCGGTTCGACCTGGCGGTCGCCGTGTTCTTCGCGCTGTCGGGCTTCCTGTTGTGGCGCGGGCACGCCGCCGCCGCGCGCGGCCTGCGGCACCGGCCGCCGACGGGCCACTACCTGCGCTCGCGCATCGTCCGCATCATGCCGGGCTATCTGGTGGCCGTCGTGGTGATCCTGGCGCTGTTGCCCGAGGCGCACGCCGACCTGACGGTGTGGCTCGCCAACCTCACGCTCACCCAGGTCTATGTACCGCTGACGCTGACCGCCGGGCTGACGCAGATGTGGAGCCTGGCCGTCGAGGTCAGCTTCTATCTGGCCCTGCCGCTGCTGGCGCTCTTGGCCCGCCGGTTGCCGGTGGACTGGCGGGTGCCCGCCATCGCGGCACTGGCGGTGGCGAGCTTCGCGTGGCCTGCGCTGCCATGGCACCTGCCGTTCGGCGTCAACCAGATGAACTGGCTGCCGGCGCTGTTCTCGTGGTTCGCCGCCGGCATGCTGCTGGCCGAGCTGACCGTCATGCCCGTCGGCCGCATGCACCAGCTGGCCCGGCGCCGCTGGGTGATGGCGGCCATCGCCGGGGTCGCGTTCGTCATCGCGGCGACGCCGCTGGCCGGCAACATCGGACTCGCACCGGGCGCCGTCAGCCAGGTCGTGGTCAAGACGGCGATGGGTGCGGTGGTCGCCGGGGCACTGCTGGCGCCGCTGGTGCTGGACGCACCCGGGACGCCGCACCGGATCCTCGGCAGCACCACGATGGTGACGTTGGGCCGCTGGTCCTACGGCCTGTTCATCTGGCACCTCGCGGCGCTGGCCATGGTGTTCCCGGTGATCGGTGAGTTCCCGTTCAACGGCCACATGCCGATCGTGCTGATCTTGACCTGGATTTTCGGTTTCGCGATCGCCGCCGTCAGCTACGGATTGATCGAGTCGCCCTGCCGCGAGTTGCTGCGCCGCTGGGAATCCCGGCACGCCCCGTCACCGCGGGACAGCGCGATCACGGACGCTCCGGAGCCCGCCGCGGTCGGATAGCCGCTGCTACGCGCCGCCGGTGCGGCCACGGTCCCACGGATCGGGCCGTGTCGGTCGGGTGCGCCATGCTCGCGCCATGACGCAATACACCTACCGGGCGGAGTGGTCGCCGGAGCGTGGCCGCTATCTGGCCGGATGCCTGGAGTTCCCGCGGCTCTGGGCGACGGGCATGACCGCCGCGACCGCGATTGCCGCAATGGAACAGACGGTGGCCGACGAGGTCCGCGATCTGCTGGCGAGTGAAATGTCGCCGCCTGAATCCATCACGGACCGCAAGTACAGCGGCAAGTTCCTGTTGCGGATGCCGACGGCCATGCACGCCAAGCTCAGTGTCGAAGCGGCTGAGCAGGGCGTCTCACTGAATCAATGGGTGGTCCAGAAGCTGGCTGCCCGGCCACCGTCATTCGACGATTTCTAGCAGTGTGCGGCCGGGGGTTCGGTGTGCCGGCGTGTCGAGTTGTCAGTTGGCCCAACCGATTCCGGAACTCGGTATCGCCCGCGATACCACCTGCCAATCTGTCCTGGTCAGGCCGCGCCTGATACTGCCGGCGATACCGAGTTCCAGATGCGTGTGGCGACCGACAGATCGGTGCGTGTGATGCAGGTGTGACTCGTGAATCACTCGTCGAGCTGGCGCGTCCATCTGGCCGGTGCCTCCCACAACGACGCGGCCAGCGCGGCCACCGAGATGAGCGCCAGGAACTGCACCCACGGCGAATGCCCGACGTAGCCGTCCACCGAGCGCCACGGGTACGCGCTGAGCACCGCGCCGGCACCGATGAGGCCGCTCGCCGAGGCGATGACGGTCCAGCCGTCGAGCCACCGCTCCTGCGACCGCAGCAGGTATCGGATGCCGATGGCTGCCCCGACGGTCGCCAGACCCGCGAATCCGGCCGCCAGGAAACCGAATCCGACGAGGGCCACGCCGACGAGCGCGGGCCCCGGCTGCCAGGTCTGCGTCGGCTCGTCGTCGACGCGGCGGCGCATCGGCAGCAGCGCCAGGAGCGCCAGGAGCGGCAGCAGCGCGAGCCCGCCGAACAACCCGATGCGGTACGGGGTGTTCAGCCCGAATGTCAGAGCGACGGTGCCCGCGGTGCCGGCCGGCAGCACCCAGCCCTGCTGCCAGCCGTTGATGGTCACCGGCGTGAGGACGGCGCCGTTGGCGGTGTGGGCGGTCCAGCCGGGGTTGACGCTCTCGGGCACGACGAGCACCCGCTGCACCGGTGACGGCGTCACGTCCACCTCACGGTGATCGGAGGTCCATTTCTTCAGCTGCGCGGGAGTCGTTGGGGCACTGTGGATGTGGGCGGCGAGCGGGCCGGTCAGGCGGGCGCCGACGACGGTGAAGAACGGGCCGGGGCTGATCAGCAGCTCCTGTTTCCCGGCGGGCAGTTGCAGCGGCGCGGATTGGCAGGGCTGGGCCGCGATGGGCTCGCTGTCCAGGAGCGCGCCGACGGTGGTGTGCACCGAGGTCTGCAGGAACTGGCCGGCGATCGCGACGATCGGCCCGCGGCCACACGGCAGCGTGATGGCGCGGCGCCGGTTGGCGGCCGCGTCGGCGGGGGCGATCGGCGCGCCGCGCTCGTCGAGGGCGGTGACCTCGGCGAGGCCGGGCGGCTTCACCTGGTCGAATCCCAGTGACGTGCGGTCGATCAGGTCGTGCCAGTCGAGGATCGACAGCTTGATGGTGTCGGTCTTCGCGGGGTTGAGCTTGATGGTCTGCGGGCCGTCTCCGATGCGTCGCACCTGCGGTCCGTTGCCGAGGTCGACGGCGACGACGGTCGGATGCGCCGGCAGCTCGGAGGCGCTGGGCGTGAGTCGCAGGGCGCTGACGGTCGTCGGCGCCGGCAGGTGCACGGTGAGGTTGGCGCCGTTGCGGAACTGGACGATGCCCTGCGGCGCGACCCAGGCGGTGCGCGGATCGCCGTCGGTGGCGGCGTAGGCCGATCCCGCGACGTCGATGACATCCGAATCGCCGGACGCCCGGGTGGTGCCGGGCTGGCTCACCAGGTCGGCCAGGTGCGGCCCCTGCCGGGCCTGCACCCAGATTGTCGGCACGACGGCCGTCGGTGTCGGCACGGTGAGGGTGCGGCTCATGTTGACGGGCTCTTCGGGCGACTGCGCCATGGTGGCGGCGCACCGGACCCCGTTCGGGCCCTCGGCGCAGCCGGGCCGGCCCAGCTGGTCATTGCCCAAATCCCATTGCGCGACAGCCGATCCGGCCGGCGGGCCGGGTACGTCGACGGTGTGGCGCAGGCTCACGGCGTGGGCGAAGCCGGACGCGTCGTACTGCGTCACGGAGAAGTCGGTGATGCCGAACTGCACGCCGGGCGAGCCGTCGTCGGTGCCGGTCGCGGTGAACCGGACCCAGGAGGTCTCGCCGTAGGGCAGGGCCGCGGTCAATGGCTTGCCGGGCTGGTCGAAGCGAATTGTGCTGGTGCCGTTGGCGGTTGCGACTTCGATACGGCGCACCTGGGCGCCGACGGCGGTGGCGCTGGGCGTCAGGGTGATGGTCGCGTTGGTCACCGGATGGTCGAAGTCGACCTGAAGCCATTGCCCCACAGCGGTTTGCAGCGAGCTCGACACCCAGCTGGTCGAGGTGTCGCCGTCGATCGCGGCGGCCGGACCGGCCGCCGTCGCCACATTGGGCAGCGCGGTGGAATCGGACGACGAACTCGACGTGGTGATCCGTCCACCCGGCCATTGGCCGTAGGCGGTGGTGGCGCCGGGGCTGGGGTAGTCCATGACGCGGTTGTAGGTGCGCCGCGGATCGTCGGGGGCCCGCACCGCCGACGAGTGGTCGTCGACGCGTCCGTAGTCGGTCTCGCGGGCCAGCGGGGTGTCGGTGACGGTCACCTCGGGCACCGGCAATCCGGCGTGCTGCGCGTCGGACGTCAAGATCATGGGGCCCAACGGGTTTCGCCCCATCAGGCGGCGGCGCTCGTCGATGCGCAGCAGTGATTCGGGCCCGCCGTCGACGCGCGGCATGGTGTCGGTGTCGGCGAGGTACGGCACGGTGGGCACGGTGCCCGCCACGCGGTAGATCTCGACGGCGGGGTAGCGCGGCCGCAGGCCACTGTCGGAGACGAACCCGTCCAGGGTGCCCGGGCCGACGGGATCGCCGAACTGTGCGACTTTCGTGAGCCCCCTGGAACCTTCCAAGGCCCGGTGCACCAGCAGCGGCCGGGCCGACCGCGAGTTGTCGGGGTCCAGGTCGTTGCGCACCACGACGAACGAAATACCTTGGCGGGCAAGGGTGTCGGCCAATCCGGCGGACGGCCGCCCGGTCGCGAACAGGCGCTGCACGGAGTCCAGGGCGCGGATGGTCTCGGGCGGCGTCAGCGGAATCGAGTCCCGCACCCCCCACGCACCGCGTTCGAGGACCTGCAGCGGCTCGTCGTGCGTGTTGCCCCAGACCTGGTTGGCGAACGGCGCGCCCGGCGCGACGAGCACGCGGCCCGGGGTCTCGGCGTTGTGCGCGTCGAGCCAGTCCGCGGTCTGGTGCCAGTACTGCGGGATGGCGCGGTAGGCGCCCGGCGCGGCGAGCCGGCCCGTCCACGCCAGCGACGTCCCGGCGACCAGTGCCGTCAGCAGCACGACGGCCACGGCCATCCGCTTGTCCCGCTCGAGGTGCGCGAACGCGTTGATCCACTCCCGCCGCGGCGCGGTGCCCGGCAGGGGAATCCGGCCCAGCACGTGGGCCAGGCCCAGCGCAAGCGGCAGGCGCAGCACGGGTTCGAGTTTGTGCACGTTGCGCAGCGGGGTGCCGCCGGCATCGAGGAAGGCCCGCACCTGGTGCGCGATGGGCGAGCCCAGCCCGCCCGCGTACGCGACCGCGAGCAGCAGCAGCCCGAACAGCAGCATCGCGATGAGCCGCCCGCGGGCCGGCATGCTGCGCATGGCCAGGCCCGCCATGCCGCCGGCGGCCACCAGCGTCGTCGCCAGGACCGCGACCGAACCGGTCACCAGCGACGAACCGGCCGTCGCGTTGGTCGCGACGAACGCCGTCCAACCGTAGGTGCCGCGCAGCACCTCGGTCAGTGACAGCCACTGCGTCGTGACGCCCGACGATTCGATGAAGTCCAGGAACGGCGGGCTGATCCGGCCGAGCAGCAGCAGCGCCACGGCCCACCACAGGATCGCGAGCAGCGTGCAGCCGAACCACCAGGCCGTGAAGCGCCACCACCGCCGGTTGGGCCGGTGCGCGGCCCACCAGATGATCGCGGCCAGGCAGCCCGTCAGCGTTGCGACGGCATTCACCGCGCCCATCAGCGCGACGGCGACAGCCGAGCGGGCGGCCAGCTGCCGAATGCGCGGATCACCGCGCAGCGCCAGGATCACCGGCAGCAGCACCCACGGCGCCAGCATCATCGGCAGGGTCTCGGAGGAGATGGCGCCCAGCGTCGTCAGCGCCCGCGGGGACAGGGCGAACGCCACGGCGGCGAGCACGCGGGAGGACCGGCTGCCGATGCCCAGGGCCTCGGCGACCCGGATGACTCCCCAGAACCCGACGACCAGCAGCAACGCCCACCACAGCCGCTGCGTCACCCAGCCGGGCAGGCCGATGACGTCACCGGCGAGGAAGAACGTCCCGTGCGGGAACAGATAGCCGTAGGCCTGGTTCTGCGACTGGCCGAAGGGCAGGTCGCTGCTCCACAGATTCGCCGCCCGCGCCAGGAAACGCGCGGGGTTGGCGGTGAGATCGAGTTTGGTGTCGGGCGAGACCCGGCCCGGTGACTGGGCGAACGTCAGGACCAGTGCGACCGCGCTGACGACCCATAGGCAGCGCCGCGAGAGGGGCGCTACGGGATCAGCTGCGGTTGCCGTATTCGACCCGGTTGAGCACCGATGACGCTGGATCGCCCGATTGCAGCGTCGGCTTGGTGTCCTGCTCCAGCATCAGCGTGGTGCCGAAGACCGCTGCAGCGCCGAGCAACAGACCGACCACGATGCTGGCTCCGGCGGGCACGAGGAAGCGGTCCATGGCGCCCAAACTAGCATGACGACCTGCCTGGGCCCCGTTTCGGCGGCCGTCTCACGGGGTCCCGGGGGACCGCGACCGGAACCGTTAGGCTCGAAACCCATGTCCCTGCCCCGAACCCTCGGAGTGCTGGCACTGGTGTCCGGACTGGTGGCTGGTTGCTCGTCGTCGTCCGACCATCCTGCCGCGTCCAGCACGTCCAGCCAGGCCAAGACCACGTCGTCGTCGAGTAAGCCGATGGACGCGCCCGCCCCCACGGCTCCGCCGTGCGATCCGCACGCGCTGCTGAGCACGCTGACGCTGCGGCAGAAGCTGGCCCAGTTGCTCATGGTGGGCGTCAAGGACGCCGCCGACGCCCGTGCCGCGGTGACACAGCAGCAGGTCGGCGGCATCTTCATCGGCAGCTGGACGGACCTGTCCATGCTGTCGGACGGTTCGATCCCTGAGCTGCAGGCGGCATCCGGCGCGTTGCCGCTGGCGGTCAGCATCGATGAAGAAGGTGGCCGGGTGTCCCGGCTGAAGAAGCTGATCGGCAAGCAGGAGTCGGCGCGGGTGCTGGCGACGACGAAGACGCCGGCCGAGGTCCAGGCCATCGCCAAGGACCGCGGTCAGCAGATGAAGGACAAGTTCGGCATCACCATCGACTTCGCGCCCGACGCCGACGTCACCGAAGAGTCCGACGACGAGGTGATCGGCGACCGCTCGTTCGGTGCGACGCCGGACAAGGTCACCGAGTACGCCGGTGCGTACGCCGCGGGCCTGCGGGAGGCGGGTTTGGTTCCGGTGCTCAAGCACTTCCCTGGGCACGGGCACGGTTCGGGTGACTCGCACACCGGTGGCGTGAAGACCCCGCCGCTCGAGGCGCTCAAGGACAGCGACCTCGTGCCGTACCGGACGCTGACGACGCAGCAGCCCGTCGCGGTGATGGTCGGTCACCTGCAGGTGCCGGGACTGACTCTGGGCGACGACCCCGCCAGCCTCAGCAAGCCGGCCTATGACCTGCTGCGCAGCGGCGAGTACGGCGGCCCGCCGTTCGACGGCGTCGTGTTCACCGACGACCTGACCGGCATGGCCGCCATCACCCAGCACTTCGGCATCGCCGACGCGGCGCTGAAGGCGATCCAGGCCGGCGCGGACGTCGCCCTGTGGATCACCACCGACGGCATCCCGGACGTGCTGGACAAGCTGGAGGCCGCCGCGCGGGCCGGCCAGCTGGACCAGGCGCAGGTCGACAAGTCGGTGCTTCGGGTGGCGGCCATGAAGGGCCCGGGTGCCAAATGCGTGAAGTGAGCTGCTTGTTGCATACCCTGTTCTGATGGCAGGTGGAACCAAGCGGCTGCCGCGGGCCGTCCGCGAACAGCAGATGCTCGACGCTGCCGTGCAGATGTTCTCGGTGAACGGCTATCACGAGACCTCGATGGACGCGATCGCCGCGCAGGCCGAGATCTCCAAGCCGATGCTGTACCTCTACTACGGCTCGAAGGAAGAGTTGTTCGCGGCCTGCCTTGACCGGGAGCTGACGCGCTTCGTCGACACCGTCCGCGCGGACATCAACTTCGCCCAGAGCCCGCGCGACCTGCTGCGCAACGCGGTGCTGTCGTTCATGACGTACATCGACCGCAACCGGGCGTCCTGGATCGTGCTGTACACCCAGGCCACCAGCTCGCAGGCCTTCGCCCACACGGTGCGCGAGGGCCGCGAGAAGATCATCGACCTGGTGGCGCGGCTGCTCAGCACCGGTACCCGAAACCCGGAGCCGGACAGCGACTTCGAGATGATGGCCGTGGCCCTCGTGGGCGCGGGTGAGGCCATCGCGTCCCGCGTCAGTGCCGGCGACACCGACGTCAATGACGCCACCGAGCTCATGATCAACCTCTTCTGGCGCGGCCTGAAGGGCAAGCGCGCCGAGTCGTAGGTTTCTCGCGCTCCGGCGGCGCCGCGACGGTGCACACAGATCGCCCTCCCAGCGATTCTGCCGATCTGGTCGCACATTCGCGGACGGTCAGCCCGTCCCGGGCTCTCTCCCTTGGCACCTTTCGCCGGGAGCCGTCAACTTTCCCTGACGCGTCAAGGAAAGTTGACCACTCCAAATCGCATGTGTCACAGGAGAGAACAACACGCCGCCGGCAGCGACACGCCGGCGCCGGCCCGCCACGCCGCTGGTATGGTCCGATTCGAGCCAGTCGAACCCAACGCGGTTGGGTCAGGGAATCCGGTGCGAAACCGGAACTGACGCGCAGCGGTAAGGGGGACAGGCGGAGCAACGGCCACTGGCCCCACGTGGGCTGGGAAGGCGCTCCGGCCTGGATGATCCCGAGTCCGAAGACCTGCTGGCTCGGGTTCTCGCGGCCTGGCGGCGCGAGGTCCCGCCCACGCATGGACTCCGCGACCTGAGTCCCGGATCGGAAGGCGCCGCCGTGTCTCGACGTACCATTCTGCTTGTCTCACTGGTTGTTTCGCTCGTCTGCTCGTGTAGCGGTCCGCGGGCGACAGGAACCGTCAACGCTGGAACCGCCGGCTATCCCGTCACGCTGCAGAACTGCGGACGCACGGTGACGGTGAAATCGCCGCCGCAGCGCGCGGTTTCGATCAACCAGCCGGCCAGCGAGCTGCTCCTGGCGCTCGGGCTCGCCGACCGGATGGCCGGCACCGCGTCCTGGAGCGACGCCGTCCGGCCCGACCTCGCCGCCGACAACGCCAAAGCGCCTGTGCTGAGCCGGGATTTCCCGTCGTTCGA
Organism: Mycobacterium sp. SMC-17; assembly: GCF_045310915.1. Lineage (NCBI taxonomy): Bacteria > Bacillati > Actinomycetota > Actinomycetes > Mycobacteriales > Mycobacteriaceae > Mycobacterium > Mycobacterium sp. SMC-17. Next base: position 19,531 of record NZ_JBJIAK010000007.1, read on the forward strand.
GCGGGTACTGGCAGAGAAGCCCGACTTCGTCTACGCGACGTTCGACTGGTCGTTCACCGATCAGGGCGTCGCCCCACGGGAGCGGTTCGAGCGCCTCGGGGTGCCGACGTATCAGTCCTCCAGTGAGTGCGGCGGTCAGGACGCGCCGCAGGCGCGGGCGTTGACGCTCGACGACATGTATGCCGAAATCGCCGATGTCGCCCGGATTTTCGGGGTTTCAGAGCGCGGGGACAAGCTGGTGTCGACGTTGCGGGCGCGCATGGCGACCGCAACCATCGGTCTCAGGGCCGACGGTGTCTCCCTGATGTGGTGGTACGCCGGTACCAGAACTCCGTACATCGCGGGCTGCTGCGGAGCGCCCGGCATCATCACCACCGCGGTCGGGGCGCGCAACGCGTTCGCCGACAGCAGGCAGTTGTGGCCCGAGATTTCGTGGGAGGCCATCCTGCAGCGTGACCCCGACATGCTGGTCCTCGCCGACCTCACCCGGGGCAAGGACGGCGACAGCGTCGCCGACAAGATCAAGTTCCTCGAAACCGACCCGGCCGCAAGCAAGTTGAAGGCCGTGCGGGAGAAGCGGTGGATCATCTTGCCGGCCAGCGCGATGGATCCGTCGCTGCGCAACGTCGACGCCGTCGAGACCGTCGCGTCCGGGCTCCGCGCATTCGGACTGGGCGGGAAGTCCTGACGGCGGTGCGCACCGCCGGGATGGTGGCGCTCGGCCTGGTCGGGCTGGTGCTGTCGATCGTGGCGGCCATGGTCATCGGGCCGGCCGACCTCGGCGTGGGTGACGTGTATGCCGTCGTCGCGCAACATCTTTGGGGACGCGCCGCCGACATCGCGCCGATCGATGACGGCATCGTCTGGGAATTGCGACTGCCCCGCGCGTTGCTCGCCGCGATCTGCGGCGCGGGCCTGGCGATCTGCGGCGCGATCCTGCAGTCGCTGATGCGCAACCCGCTGGCCGACCCGTTCATGCTGGGCATCTCGTCCGGTGCGTCCACGGGAGCGGTGCTGGTCGTCGTCGCGGGGATCGGTGGCGCCCTGACGCTGTCGGGCGGGGCGTTCGTCGGTGCGGTGCTCGCGTTCGTGCTCGTGCTGGCCCTCGCCGCGGTGTCCGGCGGCGGGCCGGACCGGGTGGTGCTGGCCGGGGTCGCCGGCACTCAGCTCTTTTCGGCAACGACCGCCTTGGTCGTCTTCTCCTCCGCCGACGCGCAGCAGACCCGCGGGGTGCTGTTCTGGTTGCTCGGCTCGCTGGCCGGGGCGAGCTGGTCTCAGGTGGCACTGTGCGGTCTGGTGTGCGCGGCGTGCCTGGCCATCTGCTGGCTGCAGTCAGATGCCTTGGACGCGTTCGCGTTCGGCCATGATGCGGCCGCCGCGCTGGGTGTCTCGGTGCGGCGCGTGCGCGCCGTCTTGTTGGCGACGACGGCTCTCCTGACGGCCGTGCTGGTGAGCGCCGCCGGCGCAATCGGTTTCGTCGGGCTGGTGTTGCCGCACGCGGCCCGGATGATCGTCGGGCCGTCGCACCGCCGGCTGTTGCCTGTCACCGCGATCACCGGCGCCATCTTCATGGTCTGGGTCGACGCCGCCGCCCGCACCGTATTCGCGCCGCAGGAGTTGCCGGTCGGCGTGGTGACGGCGCTCGTCGGTGTGCCGATCTTCATGTGGATTCTGGCTCGGCGCCGGAGGTTTCGATGACGAGCGGGCTCGCCGCTGAATCCGTCAGCTGGTCGACGGGCGGTCGGCTCGTCATCGACGGGGTGTCGCTGGTCGTGGCCGACGGTGAGACGCTGGGGCTGCTCGGGCCCAACGGCGCCGGCAAGTCGTCGCTGTTGCGGTTGCTGGCCGGGCTACGGCATCCCGACACTGGTGCCGTGCTGCTCGACGGACGTCCGCTCGCCGGTCATCGTCGTCGCGCGGTGGCGCAACGGGTCGCGGTGGTCGAGTAGCAGGTCAGCACCGAGCTCGACCTGACCGTCGGCCAGATCGTGCGGCTGGGCCGAATTCCGCACCGCGGCATCTGGTCTGGTGATACCGAGGCCGACCGCCGCGCCGTCGAGCGTGCCCTGCACCAGATCGAGACGACAGCCCTGCGCGACCGGGATTGGCGCACGCTGTCCGGTGGTGAGCAGCAGCGGGTGCAGATCGCCCGGGCGCTGGCCCAGGTGCCCCGCGAGTTGCTGCTCGACGAGCCCACCAACCACCTTGATGTCCGGCACCAGTTTGAGCTGATGGCGCTGATCCGCGCGCTGCCGGTGACGGCGGTGGTGACGCTGCACGACCTGACGCTGGCGGCGTTGTTCTGCGACCGGCTGGTCGTGCTCGACAAAGGGCGGGTTGTCGCGGCCGGGGCACCCGCCGAAGTCCTTACCGCGGAACTGATTTCGTCGGTCTACGGTGTTGCGGCCCGGGTCACGGTCGACGACACCGGCCGCCCGGTGGTCCACCTCCTCCCGCCTGGGTCGCCGAGCCCGAGGTAGGTCGCGAGAATCCACTGAACCTACTCGATCAACGTCACGTTGATTGCGAGCTTTGAGCCCGGTCTCCCAACATGTTTCGGCTGGAATCGTCAACTTTCCCTGACGGGTCAAGGAAAGTTGACGGCTCCAAATCGCAAGTGCCGCAGGAGAGCCGACACGCCCGGGCGCGCACGAGAGCTACAGCTCGGTGACCGTCGCCGTCAGGTGCGGGTAACCCTTCGACAGGTTGCGCAGGGCCAGCTCCCAGCCGCCGTCGATGGGCTCGACGTACAGCCCCACCTTGGCCGGCAGCAGCACGGGCTTGCCGAACTTCACGGAGTATCGAACGGCATCGGGTAGCTGGCCTTCGATGTTGGCCAGAACCGCTGCAGCGCTGAACATCCCGTGCGCTATAGCGGTCGGGAAGCCGAACAGCTTGGCGCCGATCGAGCTGGTGTGGATCGGGTTGTGGTCGCCGCCGACATCGGCGTAGTGCCGAATCTGGCCCGGCGTGATGCTGATGACCGCATTGGGCGGCGGCAGCTTCGGCTGCTTGACCGGCTCGGGCTTCGGCCCGCCGGACAGGCTGGTCCGCTGCTGGTGCAGGAACGTCGTGACCTGGTTCCACACCAGGTCATTGCCGACCTTGATGTCGGTGATGATGTCGACCAGCAGGCCCTTGCGGTGTTCACGCAGGTTCTCCGCCCGCACCGCCACGTCCAGCTTGTCCGTCACCTTGATGGGCCGGTACTGGGTGATGTGGTTCTCGATGTGCACCGAACCCATTGCGGCGAAAGGGAAATCGAAGCCGGTGACCAGCGACATCATGGTCGGGAAGGTCAGTGCGAACGGGTACGTCAGCGGCACGGTGTCGCCGAACCGCAGCCCGGTCACCGCGGCGTACTCGGCGACGTTCTTGGGGTCGATGGTCAGGCCCGACACCGTGACGGTGCGGGCCGGCAGGGTCGAGCCCCGCGACACGAACGGCAGCGCACCCGCCACCGCCCGTGCCATGTTGAGCAATCCGTTGGGTTGCGACATCAGGTCACGCTCCCAACAGGGCCTGGCCGCAGACCCGAATAGTGTTGCCGGTCACGGCATTCGACGCGGGGCTGGCGAAGTAGGCGATGAGCTCGGCGACGTCGACCGGCAGGCCGCCCTGGAACAGCGAGTTCAGGCGACGGCCGACCTCGCGGGTGGCCAGCGGGATGGCGTCGGTCATCTTGGTCTCGATGAAGCCCGGCGCGACGGCGTTGATGGTGACGCCCTTCTCACCGAACACCTCGGCGTACGCATCGGTCATGCCGATCATGCCGGCCTTGGTGGCGGCGTAGTTGGTCTGGCCGCGGTTACCGGCGATACCGGCCATCGAAGACAGGCCGACGATCCGTCCACCGGAGCCGATGGTGCCGTTCTCGACCAGGCCCTGCGCAAGACGTTGCGGCGCAAGCAGGTTCACGGCGATGACCGAGTCCCAGCGGGCGTCGTCCATGTTGGCGAGCAGCTTGTCGCGGGTGATGCCGGCGTTGTTGACGAGTATGTGAGCCTTGCCCCCCGAAGTTTCCGAGTGGTGCTCCGTCAGGTGGGCGACGATCTGGGCGACGGCGTCGTCGGCCGTCACGTCCAGGGCCAGCGCCGTGCCACCGACGGCCGCGGCGGTCTCGGTGAGTGCGTCGGCGGCCTGCGGCACGTCGATGGCGACGACGGCGGCGCCGTCCCGCGCGAACACGCGCGCGATCTCCGCGCCGATGCCGCGGGCGGCGCCGGTCACCAGCGCGACCTTGCCGGCCAGCGGCTTGTCCCAGTCGGCCGGGGCGACGGAGTCGGCGGCGCCGACGTAGAACACCTGGCCGTCGACGTAGGCGGACTTGCCCGACAGCAGGAAGCGGACGGTCGACTCGATACCCGAGGCGGCGGGCGAAGCCGCGGCGGACAGGTAGACCAGGCCGATGGTGGCGCCGCGCTGCAGCTCCTTGCCGAGCGAGCGGGTGAAGCCTTCGAGGGCGCGCTGGGCGATGCGCTCGTCGATGGTGGCGGCCTCGTCGGGCGTGGTGCCGACGACGACGACGCGGCTGTTGGCGGCGAGGTTGCGCAACACCGGGGTGAAGAACTGGTGGAGCTGCTTGAGCTGCTCGGGCTTGGTGATGCCGGTGGCGTCGAACAGCAGGCCGCCGAAGGAGTCGGCCCAGCGGCCGCCGACGTTGTTGCCCACGAGGTCGTAGTCGTCGGCGAGGGCGGCGCGCAGCGGCTCGGCGACACGGCCTTCGCCGCCGATCAGCAGCGGGCCGTTCAGCGGGGGTTCGCCGGCCTTGTAGCGGCGCAGCGGCTGGGGCTGCGGCACGCCGAGCTGCTTGGCCAGGAACGAGCCGGGACCGGAGGTGAGGACTTGGGAGAGGACGTCAGCCATTGCGGACCTTTCTGCGGACGTGTGTCGTATAGACGGAACCGTCTTGTCAGAGACGAACTTACTCCAGAGTAAGAACGGTGGGTAATATGGGCGTCAAGCAACATCTTGCCTCAGTCCTCGAACGTCAACGAACTGGAGAAAAACCGTGGCCGAGTCCAACAGCCGCCGCCGCGTGGCAGTCCTGGGTGGTAACCGCATTCCCTTCGCCCGATCCGACGGCGCGTACGCAAATGCCTCCAACCAGGACATGTTCACCGCCGCGCTGGACGGTCTGATCGACCGCTTCAACCTCAAGGGCGAGAAGCTCGACATGGTGATCGGTGGCGCGGTCCTCAAGCACAGCCGTGATTTCAATCTCATGCGCGAATGTGTGCTCGGCACCTCGCTGTCGCCGTACACCCCGGCCTTCGACCTCCAGCAGGCGTGTGGCACCGGTCTGCAGTCGGCCATCGCTGCCGCTGACGGCATCGCCGCCGGCCGCTACGAGGTGGCCGCCGCCGGAGGTGTGGACACCGCCTCGGATGCCCCGATCGCCCTCGGCAACGACCTGCGCCGCGTGCTGCTGAGCCTGCGCCGCGCCAAGTCGAACGTCGACCGCCTCAAGCTCGTCGGCAAGCTGCCGGCCGCCGTCGGCGTCGAGATTCCGGTCAACAGCGAGGCCCGCACCGGCCTGTCGATGGGCGAGCACGCGGCCCAGACCGCCAAGGAGATGGGCGTCAAGCGCACCGACCAGGATGCCCTGGCCGCCGCCAGCCACCAGAACATGGCCGCCGCTTACGACCGTGGCTTCTTCGACGACCTGGTCAGCCCGTTCCTGGGCCTGTACCGCGACAACAACCTGCGGGCCGACTCGTCGACCGAGAAGCTGGCCAAGCTCAAGCCCGTCTTCGGCGTGAAGCTGGGCGACGCCACCATGACCGCCGGCAACTCGACCCCGCTGACCGACGGCGCGTCGGTGGCGCTGCTGTCGACCGACGAGTGGGCCGCCGAGCACAACATCCCGGTGCTGGCCTACTTCGTCGACTCCGAGACCGCCGCCGTCGACTACGTCAACGGCACCGACGGCCTGCTCATGGCCCCGACCTACGCCGTGCCGCGCCTGCTGGCCCGCAACGGCCTGACGCTGCAGGACTTCGACTTCTACGAGATCCACGAGGCCTTCGCCTCCGTGGTCCTGGCGACGCTCGCGGCCTGGGAGTCGCCCGAGTACTGCAAGGAGCGCCTCGGCCTGGATGCGCCTCTGGGCTCGATCGACCGGTCCAAGCTCAACGTCAACGGCTCGTCGCTGGCCGCGGGGCACCCGTTCGCCGCGACCGGCGGCCGCATCGTGGCCCAGCTGGCCAAGCAGCTCGCCGAGAAGAAGGCCGCGAACGGAGGGACCGGGACCTACCGCGGCCTGATTTCCATCTGCGCCGCAGGTGGCCAGGGCGTCACCGCGATTCTTGAGGCGTAGACCAGCGATTTGTGCACGATTTTCCGCGCCGGCCGCGGATTTTCGTGCACAAATCGCTCGGGTGTAACGCCCCGCGAACCGTCAGCGATACCCCAAGTGCCTCGTGTTTCCGTCTGACCCCCGACCTGACGGAGGCACGGGGCACTCTCGTGTTCGGGGTGATTTGTGCACGATTTTCCGCGCGACCCGCGGATTTTCGTGCACAAATCCCTACAGCAGGGCCGCGAGGATCGGCACGTGGCTGATGGTGACGTCCTTGGCCGAGGTCGTCAGGGTGACGGGGCCCATCGCCCGGAGTTTCGCCAGCTCCTCGGAGGAGTCCAGCTCCTCGCGGTAGCGGGCCGCGAAGTCGTCGTACTGATCCAGATGCGCGTGGTACCACTTGCGTAGCTCGTTCGACGGCGCGACGTGCGGCATCCAGGTGCCGACGCGCGGGTCTTCCTTGGGGATCCCTCTGGGCCACAGGCGGTCCACTGTCACCCGTGGCGGCTGGGCTGGATCAACCGGGTCGTACACCCGCGCAGTGTCGATCATTTCGGGTCCTTGTGGATGGCCGCCGGGGCGGGCGGCGGGGTGAACAGGCTGCCTCCGACACTGCCACGCAGCGTGCGCACCGCAACCAGTCCCCAGGTACACAGCAGGAAGACGTACGCCACGACGGCGGCGACCCGGAACGCCGGCAGGCCGGTGTGCAAGGCGAGCTGCGACGTGCCGGTGACGAAGGTGCCGACGGGGAACGTCAGGCTCCACCACGTCAGCGCGAAGGGCATGCCGCGCCGCATGGTCCGCACGGTCAGCGCACTGGCGAGGCTGATCCACAGCACCGCGAAACCCCACACCGGGACGCCGAACAACACCGCGAAGATGTTCATGCCCGAGGCCAGCTCCGGGCTGATCGCCGAGGCTGCCGCCGTCCCCAGCAGCCCCGCGGCGGTGATGCCCTGCCCCAGCGGGCCCAGCACGATCCACAACGTCGGGACGCGGGCCGAGCCCGAAGTGCCGTAGTGCGCCAGCCGGCTCCAGATCATCGTGATGATGATCAGCGCGGCGATCAGCGACAGCCCGAACATCGCGAAGCAGCCGTAGAACATCGTGGTGCGGGCCGTGCCCGGCGGCAGATGCGGCAGCAGCAGGGCGCCGGAGGCCGCCGACACCATCGGGGGCACGACGGGCATCAGCCAGCCGCCGAACGCGGCGTCCGGGCCGACTTCCAGCTGCGTGAACATCAGGAACGGGATGGTCATCGCGGTGAACAGGCCCCCGATGGTGCCCGCGGTCCACAGGATCCAGTCGAGGTCGACGGCGAAGCGCGTGCCGATCAGGTCCTTGCCGAGCAGCAGTGCGCCGACGCCGACGGTCATCAGCGCCATCGGCGCCGCGCCGTAGAAGTGCGTCATCTGGGGGTTGCGCACCTGGCTGCGCGCCACCGTGGGGTGGCGCACCCACTGCACCGACACCGCGACGATCAGCAGCACCAGCAGCGCGGTGGCGATCACCCAGACGCCTTCGGCGAATCCCCGCAGCCCCGGCAGGTGCACCGGCAGGGACGCGGCCGCGGTCGCGACGATGCCCGTGCCCATTACCGACGCGAACCAGTTGGGTCCGAAATATTGCAGCCGGGCAGTCTCTGGCGCGTCGATCGTCATGGTTCGATACTCACAGGTGACACAATCCGGCCTCAAGGAGCATCCCGTGCAGATCAGCATCATCGGTTCGTTGAGTGGTCTCAAATCCCCCGTCGATGACACCATCGCGTACCTGAACCAGCTGCGTGACGAGGGCTTCCGCCGGGCCTGGTTCGCCCAGATGCCTTATGAGCCAGACCTTCTCACGGTCCTGACGGTCGGACTGCGCGAGGTCGACGGTATCGAGGCCGGCACCGGTGTGCTGCCCATCCAGAATCAGCACCCGATGCTGCTGGCGCAGCGGGCACTGACCATCAGCCAGATGGCGGGTGGACGCCTGCTGCTCGGATTGGGGATGACGCACCAGGCCGTCACCGAGGGCATGTGGGGCATCCCGTGGGACAAGCCGGTACGCCGGCTCAACGAATACCTCGACGGCTTGCTGCCACTGCTGAACGGTGAGAAGGCCGACGCCACGGGCGAGACAGTGACCACCCGCGGTGCGCTGATCATCCCTGGCGCACCGACCCCGCCGGTGTATATCGCCGCGCTCGGGCCGAAGCTGCTGCAGATCGCCGGACGGCGGTCCGCGGGCACCGTCACCTGGATGACGGGGCCGAAAACCCTTGCGGGCCATGTCAGTCCGACGTTGCGTCAGGCAGCCGCGGACGCCGGCCGCGCCGATGCGGTCCGGGTGGTCGCCGCGATTCCGGTGGCCGTGACCGACGATGTCGACGGCGCCCGCAAGCAGGCCGCCGAGCAGTTCGCGATCTACGGTCACCTGCCGTCGTATCGGGCGATGCTCGACCGCGAGGGCTACGCGGGTCCGGAGGACATCGCGATCATCGGCGATGAGCTGACGGTGCGCGACCGGCTGGCCGAACTCGAGGCCGCGGGTGTCGACGAGTACGTCGGCGTGACGTTCGAGCCGTCCGCCGAAGGCCGGGCCCGGACCCGCGCGGTGCTCAAAAAACTGGAATCCTGAGCAGGTTTGGCAAGGCTTCATTGGCTGGCGGATCGGCGCGGGCCCGCATAGCGTTGCAGGAATGGCGATCTCGTCCCATGATGCCGAGCCCCACGCGGGTTCGGTTGCGTCGAAGCTGAACTGGTTGCGCGCCGGCGTGCTCGGCGCCAATGACGGCATTGTGTCGACTGCCGGCATCGTCGTCGGTGTCGCGGCCGCGACGGTGGAGCGCGGGCCGATCTTCACCGCCGGTATGGCCGGATTGGTGGCCGGTGCGGTGTCGATGGCCTTGGGCGAGTATGTGTCCGTGAGTTCCCAGCGCGACACCGAACAGGCCCTGCTGGCCAAGGAGAAGCGCGAGCTTCAAGAAGATCCCGCGGCCGAACTCGAGGAGCTGGCCGGCCTGCTGGAAGGCCGGGGACTGTCGACGCCGACGGCCCGCACCGCCGCCGAGGAGCTGACCGATCACAATGCGTTTGCGGCGCATGCGGTGGTCGAATTGGGTATCACGCCAGGTGATTTGGCGAATCCGTGGGCGGCGGCGTTCTCGTCGGCGGTGTCGTTCACCGTCGGGGCGTTGTTGCCCTTGATCGCGATCCTGCTGCCCCCGATGGCGCTCCGCGTTCCGGTGACCATGTTCGCGGTGCTCCTGGCGCTGGCGATCACGGGCGTGGTGTCGGCCCGGCTCGGTGGCGCATCCGTCGGAAAGGCTGTGGCACGCAACGTGATAGGCGGCGCCCTGGCGTTGAGCGCCACCTATCTTGTCGGCCATCTCGTCGGCGGCGTCATCGCCTGAATCCGGTTGTGCGGGCCGCGGTTCTTGCCGGCGTCGCCTTAGCCCGACGGACCGCCGGCAGTTCTTACCGGCGTCGTCGCCTGAGCCCGACGGACCGCCCGCAGTTCTTACCGGCCGCCGCCCGAGCCCGACCGACCCCGCCGTCCTTGCTGGCGTTGTCGGCGTGTCGGAATTGGCGTGTCGGCTCTCCTGCGGCACATGCGATTTGGAACGGTCAATGTGCCTTGACCGTCAAGGCACATTGACCACTCCAGATCGAACATGTCCTAGAAGTCCGCGGGACCTGTCGGTGCCCGCGCGCATACTTCCCGAATATCTCTGGGGAGGGGTAAAGCATGGGTGGACCGAGTGATGACCCGTACATGCGTGAGCTGGGTCGTCGTGCGCTGGTGGATCTCCTGGGCGAGGAGGGCGCCTACCGTGCCCTCAATGGCCTCGATGACGACTTGCCCGACGATGACGTGTTCGAGGAGCGTGAACCCGAACCCGACCCGGTGTTGGCCGACTTCTACAGCGGAAACAGCGTGCGCGCCCTCGCCGATGCTCGTGACGGACTGGCCGCCGCGAAAGAGTGTTATGACCAGGCCGTCATCCAGGCCCGCTCGGCCGGGTGGACGTGGCCCGAGATTGCCCGTGTTCTCGGCGTTTCCAAGCAAGCCCTGCACAGCCGGTTCCGGGACCGGACACTCGATTAGTCGGGCGTCTGCCCGCACATGTTTCGTCTGGAGCGGTCAACGTGCCTTGACGGTCAAGGCACGTTGACCGCTCCAGATCGCATGTGCCAAGGGAGAGAGGTCTGCGCTGGGTCGGCCCGGCACGTGCCCACTGCCCGCGATCAGACGCGTTTCCCAAGCTCGTTCAGGCGCGTGCCCCCGGCTCATTGAGGAACGTGGCGATCACCGGTGCCAACTCGTCGGCGTTGGTGATGAGGTCGACGTGCCCGCCGGAGTGCAGGTGCAGGTGCGAATGCGGCATCAGGAAATTCATGATGCGCGCGTTGGCCACCGGGATGATCGGGTCGTCCGTGCCAGCCACGATCAGCGTCTCCTGACGGACAGCGGGCAACGCGTGGATGCTGGTCCACACTGCGCCGGCCATCAGCTGGTGCACGTAGCCCATCTTCGAACCCGCATGCAGCTGCTGCAGGAACAGCTTCGCGATGTCGTCGCCGTGCTGACGGACCGTGCCACCGTAGAGTTCCCCGGCGATCGAGGCGGCGTACGACGCATTCGAGAACCGCTTCGGCGTCAACATTTTCGCCAGCACCCGAGGATGCCCGGGAATCATTACCGCCCCGGTTCCGGTGGCCACCAGCACCAGCCGACGGCAGCGCCGCGGGTTCTGGAACGCGAATTGCTGTGCCAGCGCCCCGCCCCAGGACAGGCCCAGGACGTCGACGACGGTGAACCCCAGCTTGTTCAGCATCCGCCCCATGACCCAGGCCAAGTACGGAAAGCCATAGGGCGCGAACGATGTTGGCGATCCGCCGGTGCCGGGCACGTCGAACCGGATGATCGTGGTGTCCGGCAGGTGCTCGACCAACGGGTCGAGCACCTCGAGGCTGGCGCCGATGCCGTTGCACAGCACCAGTGGAACCGCATTGGGATCGGTGCCGCGGTCAACCCGGACCCGAAGCCGCTGACCGCCGACGGACACATACCGCTCGGTGACGGTCATTTCTGCAGCACGTACGTGCCGGGTGCGGGGCCGACGGCGATGAAGCCCTCGGCGCCCAGCGTCGTCGGGGCGTCGATGTCGTCGCCGCTGCGTTCGGCCAGCCACGCGACGTAGTCGGGCCACCAGGAGTCACTGGACTTTTCGGCCTCGGTCAGCCATTCCTCCGGCGTTCCATCGGTCACCTGGGCGATCCGGTACGACGCCTTCGGGTTCCCGGGCGGGTTGACCAGTGCCGCGATGTGGCCGCTGGTGGACAGCACGTAGCGGTTGTCCTTGCTGCCCAACAACTTCGCGCTGCGGTAGGTGGCCTGCCACGGCGAGATGTGGTCGGCGATGCCGCCGATGACGTAGGCGTCGCACGTGATCTTGGACAGGTCGACGGGTGTGCCGAGCATGCTCACCGCACCGGGCGTGACCAGTGAATTGTGCAGGCCCATCAACACCATGTCGCGGTGCAGTGCGGCCGCCATGCGGGTGGTGTCGGCGTTCCAGAACAGCACGTCGAACGCCGCCGGGCTGCGGCCCTGCACGTAGTTGTTCACCCAGTACCGCCACACCAGATCGGTCGGCCGCAGCCAGGCGAACATCTCGGCCATGGCTTTGCCGTCGAGATAGCACTTCTTCGCGGACGTGGCGATCGCGGCCTGTGCCGCGCGGTCACTCATTGCGGCAGAAGCGAATCCGGCGCGGTCCTGGTCCAGCACCGTCACCGCCAGGGTGAGGCTGGCGACTTTGTCGGCGTCGCCGGTCTCGGCCAGGTGTGCCGCGGTCATGGCGGTGATGATGCCACCGGAGCAGCTCGCCATCAGGTGGGCGCCGGCCGTGCCGCAGATCGCCCGCACCGCGTCGATGGCCTCGATGATGGCGGCGCCGTAGGCGTTGATGTCCCAATCCTTGTGCCGGGCCTGCGGATTGCGCCACGAGATGGCGAACACCTGCTGCTCCTGCTGCACGAAGTACTCGATCATGCTGCGGCCCGGAGCGATGTCCATGACGTAGTACTTGTTGATCACCGGCGGCACCATCAGCAGCGGCACTGTGTGGACGGTCGGGGTCTGGGGTGCGTACTGGATCAGCTCGAACATCCGGGTCTGCAGCACCACAGCACCTTTGGTGACGGCGACCGTCTCGCCGACGGTGTAGGCGTCCGGCTCGACCATGGCCGGCACCCGGGGTGACGACATCATGTCGCGGGCAAAGGCTTTCAAACCGCGGACGGCGCTGAGGCCGCCGGTGTCGATCATCGCCTTCCAGCCCAGCGGGCTGATCTACGGGTTGTTGGTGGGGGCCAGGCCCTCGATGGCGTTGTCGAAGACGAACCGCATGCGGGCTTCGTCGCGCCAGTCCAGATCGGCGTCGGAGAACAGCTTCTCAGCGGTGTCCGATGCGGCGAGGTAGCCCTGCATGATGCGGTGCAGGAGTGGATTCTGTTGCCACGCAGCGTCACTGAAGCGCTTGTCGGCGCGTTGTGGTGCCCGGTCGGAGTCGCCGGTGGCGATCTCGCCGAGCTCGCCGGCCAGCTCCTTGCCACGCTCCAGCAGAGTGCCGGGCTGCTTGGCCAGGCTGACGGCCATGCGGGCCCACGTCTGGTCGGGCAGCATCCGGCGGGCGAACGGTTTGGTGGCGCTGGTCAGTAGCAGGTCCAGTGGTGCGGCGAGCTCTTCGGGGTGCAGGGTTGCCATCTCAGTTGTCGCTTTCCGTTGTGGGGATGGTGATTTCGCGACGGAGGAGCTTCCCGGTCGGGCCCTTGGGCAGGTCGTCGAGGAACCAGATGCGTCGCGGGTACTTGTAGGCGGCCACCTGGCTCTTGACGAACTCGCGGAGTTCATCGGCGGCGACCTCGATGCCGGGCTTGAGGCTGACGGCGGCGCCGACCTCCTCGCCGAGCGAGTCGTGCGGGATGCCCACGACAGCCGCCTCGGCGACCGCCGGGTGGGTGTACAGCACCTCTTCGATCTCGCGGGGGTAGACGTTGAAACCGCCACGGATGATGAGCGCCTTCTTGCGATCGACGATGTAGTAGTAGCCGTCTTCATCGGTCCGGGCGATGTCGCCGGTGGCGAACCAGCCGTCGGCGTTGATGGCTTCCGCGGTGGCCTCGGGCAGGTTCCAGTAGCCCTTCATGACGTTGTGCCCGCGAATCTGGATTTCGCCGGGCTCGCCTTGCGCCACCTCGGCGCCGTCGTTGTCGACCACGCGCATCTCGACCCCCTCGACCGGCGTACCGATCGAACCGGGCTTGCGCGGCCGGTTCGGGTGGTTGAACGCCGCCACCGGCGAGGTCTCGGACAGGCCGTAGCCCTCCAGCACGGGGCAGTCGAAAGTCTTCTCGAAGTCCTGCAGCACCTGTACCGGGATCGCGGCGCCGCCCGAGACGGCGATCCGCAGCGTGTCCGTCGACGTCGTGCCGGCCGCGGCCAGCAGTGCCGAGTACATGGTCGGCACGCCCTCGAAGATGGTGACGCCGTCGCGCTCGATCAACTCGAGCGTCCGGGCCGGGTCGAAGCGCGGCAGCAGGCTCAGCGTCGCACCGGCCAGCACTGCCGAGTTCAGGCCACACGTCAGGCCGAACACATGGAACAGCGGCAGGCAACCCATGACGACGTCGTCGGGCCCGATGTTTAGCAGCGTCCGCACGCAGACGTCGGCATTACGGCCCAGGCCGCCGTGGGTCAGCTCGGCGCCCTTGGGCTTGCCCGTCGTACCCGACGTGTGCAGGACGACGGCGGTGTCGTCGCCGGCGCGCTCGACCGGCGCCGGTTGGGCCGGGAGGTCCGCGATCAGCGCCGCCAACCCGGCGTCGTCGACGATCCACCAGCCCGCGCTCGCCGCGGCGGCACCGGCCCGCGCTTCGTCGGCGAAGGCCGGCGGGGCGAACAGGGCCTTCGCCGTGGTGTTGGAGAGGTAGAACTCGATCTCGGGCGCCTTGAGCAGCGGGTTCATCGGCACCGCGACGGCGCCGGCGTACAGGATCCCGTAGAACGCGGCGGCGAAGGCCGGACCGTTCGGCAGCATGACGCCCACGCGGTCACCCGGTTCGATGCCGGCCTGCCGCAGCAGCGTGGCGACGCGGGCGGCGGCGTCGTCGAACTGGGCGTACGTGTAGGTCTGGTCGTCGCAGCGCAGCGCGACGCTGTCGGGGCGGCGGGTGGCGCTGGCGACGAGGTTCTGGCTCAGGTTGGTCATGTATCAAGCGTGATTCCGCGCGGTCCCAGAGGCGATGGTGGCGGGAACAACAGTGACCACCGCCAAATGTGACCGGCCACAATCGGCGCCTCGCCTAAGGTTGGCTGATGGCCGGGGTCGAGGAGCACATGCGGGAACTCAGCCGGATCATGCTGACGCGCGTGGAGACTCTCGGCGAGCAACTGGCCGACCGCATCTACAGCCGCATCGACGGCTACCGCACCACCCCGTCGGCGCGCGACAACGTGCGCGAAAGTTGCGTCGCCAACATGACTTTCGTGTTCCACACCCTCTGCGCTGACGGCGAGGCCGACCTGTCGCCGGCGGAAGCGACCGGCCGGCAACGCGCCGTCGAGGGCATCCCGTTGGCCGCGGTGATGACGGCCTATCGCATCGGTTTCCGCTTCATGTGGGAGAGCAGCGTCGCCGCCGCGCGGGAGGCCGGCATCCCGACCGAATCCATCCTCGAGGCCAGTGCGCGCATCTTCCTGAGCCAGGACGAGTTCACCCAGGCGATGACCGGCGCCTACCGCGAGCAGCTCACCAGCCAGATCATGGATCGGGAAGAGGAGCGGTCGGCTCTGGTCGAGGCGGTGCTGCTCGGGCGCATCACCGACAACCAGAGTCTCTGGGAGGCAGCCGATCTGCTGGGACTGCCCACGACGGGTCCGTATGTGGTTGCGGCGGCGGAGATTCCGGCCATCGGCAAGCTCGGGCTACCCGAGATCGCGAGCAAGCTCGCGGCCCGCGACATCCGCTCGGCCTGGCGCCTGCTGCCCGACCTGCAGGTCGGCGTCGTGCACCTGCGGCAGGACGCGACGTACGGCGTGCTGGTCGAGGTGCTGCGCAAGATCGCGACGGCGCGCGTCGGCCTGAGCCCGGCGTTCGCAAGTTTGGCGGAGACGGGCGAGGGCCTGCGCCTGGCCCGGCTGGCGGTGGCCGGCAAGCCGAGCCGCGACGGCTTCGTCTGCGCCTTCGACGACGCGCCGCTGGCGTTCGCCGCGGTCAGCGCGCCCGAGGTGATGAACCGCATCGAGGAGTCGGTGCTCGGCGGGCTCCGTGGGCTGCCCGCCGAGGAGCGGGCCGTCCTCTCCCAGACCTTCCAGGCGTGGCTCGACGCCGGTGGTTCCGCCAACGAAGCGGCTGCGGCAATCTTCTGTCACCCCAACACCATTCGGCACCGGCTGCATCGCATCGAGGAGCGGACGGGACGGTCCCTGTCCCGTCCCCGCGACGTCGCCGAGCTGTGCCTGGCGTTCGAGATCAGTCAGCGCCTGCCGGACTAGGTGGGGCTCGCGGGCCGGGCAGGGCGGGGCTCGGGTCGCGGCTCGGCTCGCGGGGCGCCGAGGCGTTGATCGTGCGGCTTGGCAGACGGCTACTCGCAGAGATTCTGCTGTGGCGCACAGTCAATGATCCCGGGAGTTCACCGTGCGCCTTGGCAGGCCTCCACTCGCAGAAAGTCGGCTGTGGCGCACAGTCAACCGGTGCGGAGATGGCCGGGGATCGAGTGTGCGTCCGGCATCACGCGGGCGCAGGCTATCCACAGTTCGCGATCCGTCCACAAGCGCCGCCTCCGGTGTGGCTGACACTGCAGTAGATGTCTGCGGCCGCGGAGACGGTGTCGCTATGACCGAACCATTCGTCGGTAGCGAGGCCCTGGCCTCCGGCATGCTCAACCGCTACGAGCTCAGCCGCTACTACCGGCTGCTCATGCCGAAGATCTACGTGGACAAGCGGACAGAGCTGTCGCTCCAGCAGCGCACGACAGCCGCGTGGTTGTGGACGGGTCGGGAAGGCGTCGTCGCGGGAGCCGCTGCGTCAGCTCTTCATGGCGCGAGTTGGGTGGCCGACGACATTCGCATTGAACTGATCAGCGCCAAAATCCGCGCACCTCGCGGCGTGGTCACTCGCCGCGACCTGGTCTACGGCGACGAGGTCACCCGCGTCGACGGGTTGCTCGTCACCAGCGTGGAGCGGACGGCGTTCGACCTTGGCCGTCGGGAGCTGATCGGATCTGCTGTGGCGCGCCTCGACGCCCTGGCTCGAGCTACCGGATTCACGGCCGACGATGTTCTGGCGCTGGCTACGCGCCACCCGCATGCCAGGGGCTTGAGGCAACTGGAGCCGGCGCTGGGCTTGTTCGACCCCGGCGGCCATTCGCCGCAGGAAACTCGATTGCGATTGACGTTGATCGGCGCGGGGTTTCCCAAACCTCAGACTCAGATACCGGTACCTGGGCCCGACGGCAACCCGAAGTATTTCCTCGACATGGGCTGGGAGGAACTGATGCTTGCGGTCGAGTACGACGGTGCGCAACATGCTGAGTCGCTCGCCTACGACATCGAGCGTGCCGACTACATCGCGCAAGTCGGGTGGACCCATGTCAGGGTTGCCGCAGGGCATCGCAAGGCGTCCGTGATTGCGCGGGTGGAGCGCGAGTGGAATCGCCTCTGGCGGCCAGGACTCGGAGTTGCCGGGCGCACGCCGCCCCTTCCAGGGCCTCCGCTGGACCTGATGCGTTGACTGTGCGTCTTGGCAGACGGCTACTCATAGAAGTTCTGCTGTGGCGCACGGTCAACGGGACGAGGGGACGCCCTCGCGTTGGGTGTGCGTCTACGCAGGCGCCGACTCGCAAGAGTTCTGCGCTGGCGCACAGCCAAAAACAGCAGCCCCCGGCGAATGCCGGGGGCTGCTGTTCTTGGTGAGGATCAGAAGGACGCTTCGTCCAGCTCCATGGCCTCGTTGTCGACGGACTCGATGACCGAGCGAACGCTGGTCAGCAGCGGCAGCATGTTCTTGGCGAAGAACGACGCCGACGCGATCTTGCCCTCGTAGAACGCGCGGTCGTCGCCGGTGGCGCCCTCGTCGAGCGCCTTGATGGCGACCGCGGCCTGCTTCAGCAGCAGCCAGCCGATGACCAGGTCACCGACGGCCAGCAGGAAGCGCACCGAGCCCAGGCCCACCTTGTAGATGGACTTCGGGTCTTCCTGAGCGGCCATCAGGTAGCCGGTCAGGCTGGCGGCCATGCTCTGGACGTCGCCCAGGGCGGTGGCGAGCAGCTCGCGCTCGGCCTTCAGGCGGCCGTTGCCGTCCTGGTTCTTGATCAGCTGCTCGATCTCGCCGGCGACGAACGCCAGGGCCTGGCCCTTGTCGCGGATGATCTTGCGGAAGAAGAAGTCCTGCGCCTGGATGGCGGTGGTGCCTTCGTACAGCGAGTCGATCTTCGCGTCACGGATGTACTGCTCGACCGGGTAGTCCTGCAGGAAGCCGGAACCACCGAAGGTCTGCAGCGACTCGGTCAGCTTCTCGTAGGCCCGCTCGGAGCCGACGCCCTTGACGATCGGGAGCATCAGGTCGTTGACCTTGAAGGCCAGCTCGGCGTCCACACCGTGAACGGCCTTGGCGACCTCGGGGTCCTGGAACGACGCGGTGTACAGGTACACGGCGCGCAGGCCCTCGGCGTAGGACTTCTGGGTCAGCAGCGCCCGGCGAACGTCCGGGTGGTGCATGATCGAGACGCGCGGAGCGGTCTTGTCCATCATCTGGGTCAGGTCAGCGCCCTGGATGCGGGTCTTGGCGTACTCGAGAGCGTTCAGGTAGCCGGTCGACAGGGTCGCGATGGCCTTGGTGCCGACCATCATGCGGGCCTGCTCGATGACGTCGAACATCTGCGCAATGCCGTTGTGGACCTCGCCGACGAGCCAACCGACGGCGGGGATGCCGTGCTGGCCGAGGGTCAGCTCACAGGTGGCCGAAACCTTCAGGCCCATCTTGTGCTCGACGTTGGTGACGAAGGCGCCGTTGCGCTCGCCGGGCTCACCGGTCTCGGGGTCGAAGTGGAACTTCGGCACGAAGAACAGCGACAGACCCTTGGTGCCCGGGCCGGCGCCCTCGGGGCGGGCCAGGACCAGGTGCATGATGTTTTCGAACAGGTCGTCCGAGTCGGCCGAGGTGATGAATCGCTTCACACCGTCGATGTGCCAGGTGCCGTCGGCCTGCTGGGTGGCCTTGGTGCGGCCGGCGCCCACGTCAGAACCGGCGTCGGGCTCGGTCAGCACCATGGTGGCGCCCCAGCCGCGCTCGGCAGCCAGAACGGCCCACTTCTTCTGCTCGTCGGTGCCGTTGTTGTAGAAGATTTCGCACATGCCCGAGCCCATGGCGTACATGTAGGCGGCCGGGTTGGCGCCGAGGACGTGCTCGATGAGGGCCCACTGCAGCGCGCGGGGCATCGGCATGCCGCCGAGCTCTTCCTTCAGGCCGACCTTGTCCCAGCCGCCGTCGAGCAGGGCACGCATCGACTTCTTGAAGGGCGCGGGCAGGGTGACGGTGTGGGTCGCGGGGTCGAAGACCGGCGGGTTGCGGTCGCCGTCGGCGAACGAATCGGCGATCGGGCCCTCGGCCAGGCGCGCGATCTCGTTGAGCATTTCACCGGCGGTGTCGGCGTCCAGGTCGGCGAACTTGCCTTCACCCATCGCCTTGTCTACGCCGAAGACCTCGAACAGGTTGAACACCTGGTCACGGACGTTGCTCTTGTAGTGGCCCACGATTTCTCCTCGATGAGATGGACTGTAGGGGTTGGGTACTCAGGGCTAAGTTACCCACCAGTAACTGGGGCTAACTATACCGCCGGGTAACTTCATCGCAAAGCAGTCAAGAGCAAATTTTTCGCAGCTAACCAACCCAGTGGTTGAACGGGGTGGTTTCGCGACCGGTTTATGGCCGCTGACCTGCAGTTTAGTCCGAATGTGATGTCCGCCACCGGAAACTTCCGGAACTGAGGATGACGTGTCAGTTGGGGCCAATGGGAGCCCTGTTGTGGCGTCTTCGCGGTGGATGCGAAGGCTTACGCCCGCCGTGATCTCAGCGCCCGAATCGGCGCGGTCCGACGGCAATCCTGGGGGGTCGCTGTGAGGCGGGTCACCATGCCGTGGTTATGTGAGGTATGCGTCGGGTAGCGGTGTGGGGCACAGGCAACATGGGGGCGACGGCGATCCGGTCGGCGGTCGCGTTCCCGGGGCTCGAGCCTGACAGAATTGCTCGCGCACGTCAATAACTTATTGACGCCAGTGCGGGGTATTTCTGGGCTGGTAGGCCCAAAGGACTGGGTGTGCACGCGGCCGGTTCAGACCGCGTGCACACCCGTCACAGTCGTCACTCCTGTGCGGCAGGTGCCTCAGGCTCGGCGTCGCCGGCAGCCTCGGCAGGCGCCGCAGCCTCCGCCGCCGACTCCGCCGCGGCCGACTCCTCAACCGTCGCCTCCGGTGCACCCGATGGCGCATCCGACGGCGGCAGCTGCGACGCCAGGTGCCCGGCGAGTTCGCCGAGGGTCGGGTAGTCGAAGATCGCCGTCGGGCTGATGTCGAACTTGCCGCCGAACTGACCGAACAACCGGTTGCGGAGCTCGACCGCCATCAACGAGTCGGTGCCCAGATCGAGGAACCGGCTCGTGGCCGCGGGCGGCTGCGCCAGGCGCAGGAAGCCCTGCACCTCCTTCTGCAGGAACTCGGTGATGAAGCCGGCGCGCTGGGCGTCCGGAATCTCCTGCAGCTGCCGCAGCAGCTCGCTGTCGCCGGCGGCCGCGGTGTCGCTGGTCGGCAACACCTGGTCGAGCAGCGGCGGGCGGATGCCGCCGAGCATCTTGGCGGCCCGCTGCCAGTTGGCTTTGAGGACCGTCGCCTGCGCCGCACCGTGGCGGATCACCTCACCGAGGGCAGCCAGGGCCGCCGACGGCTCGAGCGGCATCATGCCCTGCGCGCTGAGGTTCGCGGTGGCAGCCTGCGAGCTGGCCATGCCGCCGCGGCCCCACGGACCGAAGTTGACGGCCGTGGCCGGCAGACCCAGTGCCCGGCGGTGCGCGACGAGGCCGTCGAGCAGCGCGTTGGCCGTCGCGTAGTTGGCTTGCGCCGGTGAACCCAGCACCGCCGACGCCGACGAGTAGACGATGAAGAAGTCGAGATCGTCGTCCTGCGTCAGCTTGTGCAGGTGCAGCGCGCCGAAGGCCTTGGGGCCCAGGGTCTTCCGGAAGCGCTCCAGATCCTGCTGGGGCAGCAGCGCGTCGTCGAGCACACCCGCCAGGTGGGCCACGCCGGCCAGCGGCGGCAGTTCGGTGCGGATCCGGTCGAGCAACGCGGTAACCGAGGACTCGTCACCGACGTCGCCGGAGAAGACGTGCACCCGGCAGTGGAAGCGCTCCATCATCGCGTCGATGGCGCGCTGCGCCTCGCCGTCCGGCTCGCGCCGGCTGGTCAGCACGATGTCGCCGGCACCCAGCTGGGCCAGGTAGGCGGCGGTGTGCAGACCGAGCGCCCCGAGACCACCGGTCACCAGGTAGGTCCGATCACCGTGCGGCTGCAGCGGTTTCGGCATCTGCACCACGATCTTGCCGATGTGCCGGGCCTGCTGCATCCGGCGGAACGCCGTCTTGGCCTCGGTCAGCGGGTAGACCTCGGCGGGCACCGGCGTCCACTCACCCTTGGCCAGGCCGTCGGCCACCTCTTCCATGAGCCGCTGGATGTGCGCGGGATCGGTCATCATCGTCACGTCCAGCGCGACGATCTCGTAGTTGATGTCCGGCCGCGCCTCTGCCATGCGTTCGGGGGTCCAGATGTCGCGCTTGGCGATCTCGGCGAATCGGCCGCCCTGGGCGGTCGCGCGCACCGTGGCCTCGACGAAGCCCTCGTTGGTCAGGCTATTGAGCACCACGTCCACGCCCTCGCCGTTGGTGTCGGCGAGAATCTGGTCCGCGAAATCGGTTGTGCGCGAGTCGTAGACGTGCTCCACGCCCATCTTGCGCAGCGTCGCGCGCTTGTAGGTGCTGGCGGTGGCGAAGACGATCGCGCCCTTCTGGCGCGCCATCTGCACCGCCGCCAAGCCGACACCACCACTGGCGGCGTGGATCAGCACGCGGTCGCCCGGCTTGAGCTGCGCCCAGTCGAACGCCAACCGGACCGTCAGCGCCGCCGCGGGCAGCGTCGCCGCGTCGACCGGGTTGATGCCCTCGGGGACCACGGCGAGCAGCTGCTCCGGCACGTTGAGCCGGCTGGAGAAGGCGCCCTGCATGGAGCCGAACACCCGCTGCCCGACCTCGAATCGGGTGACCTCCGAACCCAATTCGGTGATGACACCGCACAGATCGCCACCGATGGGCCCCGGATCGCCCGGGTACAGGCCGAGCACGTTGAGCACGTCGCGGAAGTTGAGGCCGGCGGCCTCGATCCGGACCTGCACCTCGTGCGGCTCGGGCGGCGTCACTTCTTTCTCGGTCAGCCGCAGGTTGTCGATCGCGCCCCGCTCGGTGGGAGCCAGCACGTAGTCGTCGGAACGCGGCATCGGCAGGTGGCCGCTGCGCGCCCAGTGCATCAGCCGTGGCACGAGGAACTTGCCTTGCCGCAGTGCGAATTCCGACTCGGTGACGGGAGTGCCCAGAATGCCGGTCAGCCAGTTGGTGGCGTTGTCGTCGGCGCCGTCGAGGTCGACGAGCTTCAGCCGCAGGGTCGGCTGCTCGTTGATGACGGTGCGCCCCAGGCCCCACAGCGCGGCCTGCACGGGGTCGACGGGCTCGCCTGGCTCGGTGGCCACGGCGCGCTCGGTGACGATCCACAGGCCGCCGGTGAGGTTCAGCTTCTCCTCGGCGAGTGCGATCTGCATGCCTGCCAGCACGGTGCCGACCTCGGTCTCGAGGCGGGCCGCGACGTCGGCGTCCTCGTAGCCCGAAGCGCGCCAGACGATTCCGGTGACGGGGGAGCCGGCCTCGGCTGCCGTGATGATCGCCTGCTGCCAGGCGGCGGCGTCCAGGGTCTGGTCGAGCTTGACGGCCCCGGGGAGACCGGCGGCCAACTCGTCGAATCCCGCGACCAGCCAGGTGCCGGTGGTCGCTGTGGTCGCAGCTTCGGCCGCGTCAGTAACACCCGGTGCCGCACCCTCCTGCCAGCCCAGCGTGTACAGCAGGCGAGTGGTGTCGCCGCCAAGCCCGCGCATCAATGCCTCACGGGGTGCCCGCTTCACGGTGAACTCGGTGATACCGCCGAGACGTTTGCCGTCGCGATCGAGGAAGTCGATGTCGAAGACCTGCGTCTCGTTGGTCAGCTCACTGGTGTGCCAGCGGGCCCGGGCGTAGAAGCGCCGTGGCATCTTCTCGCGCAACTCGACCTGGCCGTACCGCAGCGGCAGGAACAGGTCGTGCATGCCGTGTTCGGCGGCCAGCAGCGCCGGGAACGCCGGGAAGGCGACACCGGTGCAGAGGTCCAGCAGGACGGGGTGGATGGGCTCGCTGCTGAGGTGCTCGGCGAGCTCGTCGCCGACCGACACATCACCGATGGCCATGCCGTCGCGGACCCACAGCGACTTGAGCGACGTGGACCACGTTGGGCCCCAGGCCAGTTCCATGTCGTTGAAGGTCTCGAAGAGCTGCTGCGGGCGCAGCCGCTCCATGCGCTCGACGACGTCCTCCATCGAACCGGCGACGTTGTCGGACGCGTCGGCCTCGTCGGCGCCGGCCAGCAGGGTGCCGTCGGCGTTGAGCGACCACTCGGCTTCCCGCACGCCGTTCGGGCGGCTGTGGACCTGGAACTTCCAGCCTTCGCCGCCCTCGAGGGTGCGGATGGTCAGCTGGGTCTCACGAGACGCCTTGTCGGGCAGGATGATCGGCTCGTAGAAGAAGACTTCCTTCACCCGCGCCGGTGCGCCGACCGAGGCCAGCGCCATGGCCGCGTACGTCGCGCCCGGCACCACGACGGTGCCGTAGATGACGTGGTGCGACAGCCACGGCTGCGTCTTGACCGACAGCACATTGCTGTAGATCGTGTCGCCGGTGGCCAGATCCTTGGCACTGCCCAGGATTCCGGACGTGGCGGCGGCCCCGCCGGAGCTCATTCCCACGACGTTGGCGGTCTTGGGCCAGAAGCGGCGCCGCTGGAACGGGTACGTCGGCAGCTCGACACGGTGTCCGCGGTTCTTGACCGAGAAGTCCGGCCGGTGCCCGCAGATGTACGTCGTGGCAAGCGCTTCGGTGATCTGACGCTGCGCGTTGGCACCCTTGCGCAGGGACACGATGGCGCGCGGGGTCTCGGCGCCCTCGGGCCAGCACTGCAGCGCGGCCGCGGTCAGGATCGGCTGCGGCCCGATCTCCATCAGCACCGAGCAACCCAGCGCCGCCACGGTCTTGACGCTCTCGGTGAACTGCACGGGCTGACGCGAATGCCGCCGCCAGTACTGCGCGTTGATGGGCGTCTCGGCAGTGAGGACCGAACCGGTCCGGTTGCAGATCAGCGGCAGGGTCGGCACCGCGAACTGGAACTGCGTTGCGAAGGCCTCGAATTCGTCGAGTACCGGGTCGAGCAGCTCCGAATGGAAGGCGTGGCTCGTCTCGAGCCAGGTGCAGCGCGTGGCGTCCTCGCTGCAGGCGGCGACGATCTGCTCCAGGTCCTCACCCGGACCCGACAGCACGGTGTTGCGGCCGTTGTACGCACCGACCGACACCCGCGGGAACGCCTCAGCAGCACGCTCCACATATTCGGGATCGGCGAACACCGCGACCATGCGGCCACCGGCCGGCAGGCTGGCGAACAGCCGGCCGCGCTCGGCGATCAGACGGGCGCCGTCCTCCAGACTGAACACCCCAGCCACGCAGGCCGCCGCGTACTGACCGACGCTGTGGCCCAGCACCGCATCGGGCTCGATGCCCCACGACTGCCACAAGCGGGCCAGGCCCATCTCGACGGCGAAGATCGCGGGTTGCGCGAACGCGGTGTTGCGTAGGGTCTCTGCCGCCTCGCGGTCGTTGCCGAACATGACCTCCAGCAGCGGGCGCGGCAGCATCGGGTCGACGGCCTGCGCGCACCGGCGTACGACGTCGGCGAAAACCGGTTCGGTGTCGAACAATTCGCGCGCCATGCCCGGGTACTGGCTGCCCTGGCCGGGGAAGAACCACGCCGTGGTCGGCGGGTCGGTGCATTCGCCCTTGAGCACGCCCGGCCGCAGCTTGTTCGCCACCAGGTCTTCCAGCAGGTTCTTGGCGTCGTGGACGGTGTTCGCGACCACCGCGGCGCGGTGCTCGAAGTGCGAACGTCCCGAACCGGCGGTGAAGCAGACGTCGGCGATCGAGGCGTCGGGGTGCGCTTCGAGCCAGTCGCGGTACCGCTGGGCGAGCGCCGTCAGGCCTTGGGCCGAGCGCGCCGACAGCGGCAGGACGCTGATCGGTTCGGCGGCAGGGGTTTCCGGTGTGGTCTCATCCGTGACGTCGTCATCGGCGGTGATCACCGGTGCCTCTTCCAGCAGCACGTGCGCGTTGGTGCCGGTGAAGCCGAAGGAGCTCACACCGGCGCGACGCGGACGGCCGTCGGTGTGCCACGGGGTGGGCTTGTCGACCACCTGGACGGGCAGCGAGTCCCACGGGATGTGCGGCGACGGCTTGTTGAAATGCAGGGTCTGCGGGAGCATTTCGTGCTCGAGCGACAACACGACCTTGACCAGACCGGCGACGCCGGCCGCGGATTCGAGGTGCCCGATGTTGGTCTTCGCGGTACCCATGAGCAGCGGCCGGTTGGCATCACGGCCGGCGCCATAGGCGGCCGCCGCGGCCTGGACCTCGATCGGGTCGCCGAGCGGCGTGCCGGTGCCGTGCGCCTCGAGGTAGTCGACGTCGCCGCCGCTGAGTCCGGCCCGGGCCAGCGCGGTGTTGATGAGTCGTTGCTGTGCACCACCATTGGGGACGGTGAGGCCGCTGGACGCACCGTCCTGGTTGACCGCTGTGCTGCGGATGACCGCGGCGATGCGGTCGCCGTCGCGCTGGGCGTCACTGAGCCGCTTGAGGACCAGGACACCGCAGCCTTCACCGCGGACGTAACCGTCGGCGGCGGCGTCGAACGTCTTGCAGCGGCCGTCGGGCGCCAGCATCCGCGCGCGGGACGCCGCGACGATGGACGCCGGGCTCAGCAGCACGTTGACGCCACCGGCCAGAGCCATGTCGCAGTCACCCGCGTGCAGGGCCTGCACCGCCTGGTGCACCGCGACCAGCGAGGAGCTGCAGGCGGTGTCGACCGCCATGGCCGGACCTTCCAGACCCAGCGTGAACGACACGCGACCCGCGATGGCGTTGAGCGCGTTACCGGTGATGAAGTGCGGTTCGAGATTTTCGACGGAGCCGCCCGAGAGCAGGTGCGAGTACTCGTTGGCGCCGACGCCGATGAACACGCCGGTTCGGCTGCCGCGCAACGCCGCCGGCGCATAGCCGGCCCGTTCCAGGCCTTCCCAGGCGATTTCGAGCATCAGCCGCTGCTGCGGGTCGATCCACACGGCCTCGCGCGGCGAGATGCCGAAGAACTCCGGATCGAAGGTGTCGACGCTGTCCAGGTAGCCACCGGAGCGGGTGTAGATCTTGCCCGGCGTCATGGCGTCGGGGTCGTAGAACTCGTCGACGTCGAAGCGGTCCTCGGGGATTTCGCTGATCGCGTCGACACCCTGAGAAAGCACCTGCCAGAACGCATCCGGATCGGGCGAGCCCGGGAAACGGCACGCCACAGAGACGATGGCGATGGGCTCGTCGGCAGCGGCGAGCGACTTGACCTCGGTGACGGCCTTCGTACCGGCCTTCTCGCTGAGGTTGAGGATGTCGCTGAGCAGGTAGTCCGCGACATCGGTGAGGCGGGGGTGGTCCATCGCGAGCGTCGCCGGAAGTTCCTTGCCGACACCCTGTTCCAGACGGCGACGCAGTTCGACGGCCATCAGCGAGTCCATGCCGAGGTCGAAGAATCCGGTCTCCTCGCGGATCTCGGAGGCCTCGATGCGCGTCACCTCGGCGACGGCGTCGCGCAGGTACTCCAAGACGAGCTTCTTGCGCTGCTGCACCGGCGCGGCGATGAGCTGCTCGACCAGTCGGGTGTTGCCGGACGCGCCGACGGCGCCGGCGGTCGCGGATTCGGGCACCTCACGGGCGACCTCGGCGAGCAGGGCACGGGACCCGGCCTGCGAGTAGATCGGCAGGAACTTGGCCCAATCCATGCGTGCCACAACGGCTTCCGCGGGGTTGCCACCGGCCACCATGACGTCGGCCATGCCGGTGAGGGCGTCGGCGGGGGACAGGGTGCGGACGCCGCGGCGCTCCAACTGGGCGCGGGCATCGGGGTCGGCCATACCGGCGGCGTGGCCGTTCCCGCCCGCCCCCCAAGGGCCGAAGTTGACGCTCATGCCGGGCACGCCCTGCTCACGCAGGCGCCAGGTCAGGCCGTCGAGGAACGCGTTGGCGGCGCTGTAGGCGGTCTGGCCGTAGCTGCCCCACACCGCCGAGATCGACGACGTGGACAGGAAGAAGTCCAGCTTCAGGTCGGTGACGGCTTCACTCAGGTACCAAGCGCCCCAGACCTTCCCGGAGAAGACGCGCTCCAGCTCGGCGTCTTCCAGGGTGGCCAGCGGCGTGGTGCTGTTCTCGCCGGCGGCGTGCACGACACCGGCCAGCGGCGGCAGTTCGGCGCGCAGGGTCGACATCAGGCGGGCGACGTCGTGCGGATTGGCGACATCGGCGGTGACGACACGCGTCTGGCAGCCGTACTGCTCGCGCAGTGCGTCAATGCGCTGCTGCGCTGCCTCACTCGGCGCGCGCCGGCTGGTCAGTACCAGATTCCGGGCGCCGTGCGCGGCCAGGTGACCCGCGATCTCCAGGCCGAGCGAACCCAGGCCACCGGTCACCAGATACGTTGCGTCAGTGCGCAATTCCAGCTGAGTCGGGTTCGGCTGCCCGGTACGGCGGACCAGGCGCGGCACGTGCACCCCCTCGGCGCGCAGCGCGATCTGGTCTTCGCCGCGCGGCGCCGCGATCACCTGGGTGAGCAACCGCGACCATTCCTCGGTGCTGCCCTCGGCCAGGTCGGCCAGACCGCCCCACACCTGGGGGTATTCCAGCGCTGCCGAACGGCCGAAGCCCCACAGACCCGTCTGCTCGGGTGCGACGGTGTCGGTGTCGGTAACGCGTTGTGCACCACGGGTGATCACCCAGATGGGCGCCCGCAGCTCGGCGGCGGCCGCCGCGCGGAACAGGCGCTGCGTGCCGCTGAGGACATGGTGCTGCACCCGCAGCACGGCCTGCATGGAAGCCCGGTCGGCATCGAGCCCGGCGACGTGCAGGATGCGCAGCGTCGGCTCCTCCTCGACAGCCGCGCGCAGGTCGGCCTCCAGCTGCTGCTCGTCGGCGTCGGAGCTCAGCAACCCGAGAACGCGGTGCCGGTGGCCGGCCCGGGTCAGGGCCTCGGTCAGCGGCGCGAGCACGGCCGCGTCGTCGCTGATGACGACCCACGCGGAGCCCTCGCCGACCTCCGCGGGCGCTCCGGCCGCGATCTTGTCCCAGCGGATTTCGTACCGGGCGTCCGAGACGGATTGCGCGGTGCGCTGCCGGTTGTGCTGGGCCGCAAGCTTGTTCAGCACTGCGGTCGTCGATTCATCGGTGCCGCCCAGCAAGGTGGCGAGCTCATCGATGCGGCCGTCTTCGAGCAGGCGGACGGCCTCGGTGGTCGCCCCGCCCATGTGCGCCGTGGCGGACGGTGCGACGCGCTCGTCGCGGAACCAGTACGCCTTGCGCTGGAAGGGGTAGGTCGGCAGATCGACATTGTGGGCCGAGCCGGGCCGGACGGCGGCGAAGTCGGGCAGGTGGCCGGCGGTGTAGGTGGTGGCCAGCGCCTCGGTGATCTGCCGGTGGTCGGCGCCCTTGCGGCGCAACGACGCAATGGCGCGCGGTGCGCTCGTCGGGTCGGGCCAGGCGCGCAGGGCCGCGGCGGTCAGGATCGGCTGCGGGCCGACTTCGAGCAGTACCGCGCAACCGAGCTTGGCGAGCGTCTCGACGCCCTTGGAGAACTCGACGGGCTGACGTGCGTGCCGGCGCCAGTACTGGCCGTCGAGCTTGGCGGTGCGCCCCAGGGTGTCACCGGTGCGGTTGCACACCAGGATGCGCTGCGGCGCATTGAACGTGAATTGGTTTGCGTACGACTCGAATTCGTCGAGCGCCGGGTCCAGCAGCGCCGAGTGGAAGGCGTGGCTGGTCTCCAGCCAGTCGCAGCGGATGCCGTCACCGGTCAGCCCGGCGACAGCGCGTTCCAGGTCGGCGCCCGGACCGGAGAGCACGGTGTTGGCGCCGTTGTACGCGGCGACCGAGAGGCGGGGGTATTCGTCGGTCAGCCGCTCGACGCGCTCGGGTGCGGCGAAGATCGCCGCCATCCGGCCGCCCGGGGGCAGGTTCCCGAACAGGCGACCGCGCTCGGCGAGCAGGCGCATGCCGTCTTCGAGGCTGAACACCCCGGCGACGCAGGCCGCGGTGTACTGGCCGACGCTGTGGCCGAGCACGACGTCGGGCTCGAAACCCCACGACTGCCACAGCCGCGCCAGGCCCATCTCGACGGCGAAGATCGCCGGCTGGGCGTAGCTGGTGAGGCGCAACGTCTCATCCGGACCTTCGAAAATGACGTCCAGCAAAGGCTTTTCGAGCACATCGGCGACTGCGGCCGCGCACTGCTTCACGGTCTCGGCGAACACCGGCTCGGTCTCGAACAGCTCCTTGGCCATGCCGGCGAACTGGCTGCCCTGACCGGGGAACAGCCAGGCGGTCTTCGGCTTGTCGGCGGACGTGCCGCGCACCAGGCCCGGCGCCGGGCGGTCGTCGGCCAGCGCGCCGAGCAATTCGCGCGCGGAATCCAGGGAATTGACCACGAGCGCGGCACGGTGCTCGAAGTGGGCGCGGCCCGCACCCGCGGTGATGCAGACGTCCGAGAGGGTGGCCTCGGGGTGCGCGGTCAGCCAGGTGCGGTAGTCCTCGGCCGACTGCAGCAGCGCGGCCGGGGTTCGGGCCGACAGCGGCAGCACCATGAAGCGCCGGTCGTCAGGCTCCTCGGCCGGTGCCTGCGCCGGCGCGGCGGCGGGTGCTTCCTCAAGCAGGACATGGGCATTGGTGCCGGAGAAGCCGAACGAGCTGATGCCCGCGACGCGCGGCCGGTCGCCGCGTTCCCAGGTGGTGGCCTCGTCGACGACCTTCACCGGGATGCGGTCCCACGGGATGTGCGGCGACGGGTTCTTGAAGTGCAGGTGCTTGGGCAGTTCCTGATGCTCGAGCGACAGGATGACCTTGATGATGCCGGCGACGCCCGCGGCGGCCTCCAGGTGCCCGATGTTCGTCTTCACCGAGCCGATCAGCAGCGGGTTGTCGGCGTCGTGCCCGGTGCCGTAGGCCGCGGCCGCGGCCTGCACCTCGATCGGGTCACCCAGCGACGTGCCGGTGCCGTGCGCCTCCAAGTAGCCGACGTCGGCAGGCGACAGGCCCGCGCGCTCCAGCGCTTCGGCGATAACACGTTGCTGCGCAACACCATTGGGGACGGTCAGGCCACCCGAGGCGCCGTCCTGGTTGATGGCGCTGCCGCGGATGACGGCCCGGATCCGGTCGCCGTCGCGCACCGCGTCTTCCAGTCGCTTCACGACGATGACGCCACAGCCCTCGCCGCGCACATAGCCGTCGGCGGAGGCGTCGAACGTCTTGCACTTGCCGTCCGGGGCCAGCATGCGCGACTGCGAGAAGGTGATCATGGTCGCCGGGCTCAGGATGACGTTGGCGCCACCGGCCAGCGCGAGATCGCACTCACCGAGCTGCAGCGCCTGGCACGCCTGGTGGACGGCCACCAGCGACGAACTGCAGGCGGTGTCGACGGTGACGGCCGGACCCTGCAGGCCCAGCCGGTAGCTGATGCGGCCGGCTGCCGCGGCGCCTGAGGTACCGATGGCCATGTAGGCCTCGATCTCCGGGTAGGTCAGCTCGCCCGAGGCCATGCCCAGGTAGTCGTGCGTTGCCAGACCGATGAACACGCCCGTCTGCGTGTTGGCCAGGGCGGACGGCGCCGTGCCTGAGTGTTCGACGGCGCGCCACGCCATCTCCAGCAGCAACCGCTGCTGCGGGTCCATCATCTTGGCTTCGCGGGTGGACACCCCGAAGAAGGGAGCGTCGAACCCGACGGCGTCATCGAGGAAGCCGGCGCGGCGCGTGATGATCTTGCCGCGGGCGTCCGGGTCGGCATCGAAGAACTCGTCGACGTCCCACCGGTCTTGTGGCACCTCGGATACGGCGTCCCGGCCTTCGCGCAGCATCTCCCAGAAGGATTCGGCGTCGGTGGCTCCGGGGAAGCGGGCGGCGTACCCGACGATCGCGAAGCTGGACGTTTCCGGACCTTCGATCGTTGCCATGAAAAAGCTGTCCTCCGCGTTTTGCCGGTGACGTCCGATCCCGCGCAGGAGACCGTGTTCAGCGCCAGAATTTATGTTGCGAACGGCCGGCCTCGACGATTGGTCGGCAGATCTACTTGACGGCCGGCTCAGTCATGAATGGCCAGTTGATCTTCCGAACGGCCACGGCCAGCTCATCTTCTGCGGGCCAGTATTACATGTAGGTTGCTGAAGCACGAGGATTATGTGCGCCGGTGGTGGTTGGTCAGCGCGGACCGCCCCACCAGGCGTAACGGCGCCGGCAAAGGTTGCCGGGGTATGTTGATGGCGCCAACAGTGTTGCCGGGCCTCTGTGTGCCCAAACCTGGGAGGAAAGTAATTGCGAATCGGGAAGATCACGATCGGAAAGATCGATGATTGGACGCCGATCCCAGGTGTTCTGACCTCCTGGCACCCCACCGAGGCGGCTCGCGAAGTGGCCCGGCGGGCACCTGTGAGTTCGGTGCCGGTCAGCTACATGCAGGGCCAGCACATCCGCGGTGTCGTCGAGCGCACGGGCTCGGGCCTGGAGTACTCCCGGCAGATCATCGCGACGTGCGAAGTCCCTGGTCAGTGCGACATCGCGGCCATGAACGAAGCGCTGAACTCCTATCTGCGCAGGCACGACACCTACCGCAGCTGGTTCGAGTACACCGGCGACGGCGACATCCTCCGGCACACCCTCACCGACCCCGATGACCTCGAGTTCGAGCCCGTCAACCACGGTGAACTGGCGGTCGAGGACGTCCGCAAGCACCTCGTGGACATCCCGACACCGCTCGAGTGGGGCTGCTTCTCCTTCGGCATCGTCCAGAGCGAAGACAGCTTCAACTTCTACGCGGCCATCGACCACGTCCACGGCGACGCGGCGCTCATCGGCATCACGATGCTGGAGGCTCATGGCCGGTACACAGCATTGACAACAGGTGGCTCAGCGTTTGCTCTGCCCGACGCCGGCAGCTTCGACGAATGGTGCGTCCAGGAGCACGAGCGCACCTCGGCGCTGACCGTCGACTCTCCCGAGGTGCAGGCCTGGATCGAGTTTGCTGAGAACAACAACAACAGCATGCCGGAGTTCCCGTTGCCGTTGGGGAACGCCATGGAGCCGTCGGTCGGCGACATGGTCGGCGAATCGCTCATGGACCCCGAGCAGACGGCACGGTTCGAGTCTGCCTGTGAGGCGGCCGGTGCCCGCTTCGTCGGCGGCCTGTTCGCCTGCATGGCCCAGGTCGAGCACGAATTGACCGGTGCTGCAACGTATTACGGGCTCACCCCGCGTGACACCCGGCGCACGTCGGACAACTTCATGACGCAGGGCTGGTTCACCGGACTGGTGCCCATCACCGTGCCGATCGCCGCGGCGACCTTCAACGAAGCCGCCTGGGCGGCGCAGGAGTCGTTCGACGGCAACCTCAACATGGCGCGGGTTCCGTACTACCGCGTCCTGGAGCTCGCACCGTGGCTGGACTGGCCGCGGCCCAACTTCCCGGTGTCGAACTTCCTGCACGGCGGCGCGGCGCCACTCAACACCATCCTGGCCGCCACCGAGATGGGATACGCCAACAACATCGGCATCTACTCCGATGGCCGGTACTCCTACCAGCTGACCATCTACGTCTTCCGCTACGAGGGCGGCACGGTCATGGAGGTCATGTACCCGGACAACCCCATCGCCAAAAAGTCCGTGACCCGGTACCTGGAGGCGATGAAGTCGGTCTGCACGCGGATCGCCGACGGCGGGAACTGGTGACCTGACTTGCGACGGCTAGCCGATTTTGTGGTGCGGTGGCCTTGGGCGGTGATCGGCCTGTGGATCACGCTGGCGGTGGCCCTGCCCCTGGCTGTCCCCAGTCTCAACGAGATGGCCCAGAAGCATCCGCTGGCGATGCTGCCCGCCGATGCGCCGTCGAACGTCGCCGCCCGGCACATGACCGAGGCCTTCAAGGAACCCGGTACCGACGACCTGCTGCTCGTGGTCCTGATCAACGACCGCGGCCTGGATCGCAACGACGAAGCCACCTACCGCAAGTTGGTGGACGCCCTGCGCGACGACCCGCACGACGTCGTCATGATGCAGGACTTCATCAGCACCCCGCCGCTGCGCAACTTCATGACCAGCAAGGACAAGAAGGCCTGGGTGTTGCCCGTCGGCCTGGCCGGCGCGCTGGGCACGCCGCAGTCGTACGCCGCCTACAACCGGGTGGCCGACATCGTGCGGCACAGCACCGCCGGCAGCCCGCTGAAGATCCACCTGTCCGGCCCCGCGGCCACCGTCGCCGACCTCACCGTTGCCGGTGAGAAGGACCGGATGCCCATCGAGATCGCCATCGCGGTCCTGGTGCTCCTCGTGCTGCTGGTCGTCTACCGAAATCCCGTGACCATGATGTTGCCGCTCGCGGGCATCGGCATGTCGTTGGTGATCGCGCAGGCGACGGTCGCCGGGTTGTCGCAGCTGACCGGGCTGGGGGTGTCGAACCAGGCCATAATCCTGTTGAGCGCCATGATCTTCGGCGCAGGCACCGACTACGCGGTGTTCCTGATCAGCCGCTACCACGACTATGTGCGGCAGGGCCTGGGATCCACCGATGCCGTCCGGCGCGCGCTGGGTTCCGTCGGCAAGGTCATCACGGCGTCGGCCGCGACCGTCGGCGTCACCTTCCTCGGCATCAGCTTCGCCAAGATGGGCGTCTTCTCCACGGTTGGCGTCTCGTCGGCCATCGGCATCCTGGTGGCGTTCCTCGCCGCGGTCACGCTGCTGCCCGCGATCATCACGCTCGTCGGGCCGCGGGGCTGGATCAAGCCGCGCAACGAGATCACCGCGCAGCTGTGGCGCCGGTCCGGCGCGCGCATCGTCCGCCGACCGAAGCTGCACTTGGTGGCCAGCCTGCTCGTGCTGCTCCTGCTGGCCAGCGCCGCGGGCTTCGCGAAGTTCAACTACGACGACCGCAAGGCCGTCGCAGCGTCGGCCCCGAGCTCCATCGGGTACGCCGCGCTCGAGAGCCACTTCAACGTCAACCAGTCGGTGCCGTCCTACGTCCTCGTCCAATCGCCGCGCGACCTGCGCTCCCCGCAGGCCCTCGCGGACCTCGAGCAGATGGCGTCGCGCATCAGCCAGTTGCCGGACGTCGCCATGGTCAGCGGCATCACCCGTCCCCTCGGCGAAGTGCCGCCGGAGTTCCGCGCCACCTTCCAGGCCGGCCTGGTCGGTGACCGGCTGACAGAAGGCGCGGGCATGATCGGCCAGCGCACCAACGACATCAACCGGCTGGCCAAGGGCGCCGACACGCTCGCGACCAACCTCGCCGACGTACGCGGCCAGGTCGGCCAGATCGCCACGCAACTCCAGACGACGCTCGACGCCTTCACCGCGATCCGCAGTCAGTACGGCGGCAACAAGCTGGTGCAGAACGTGGAAGTCGCGGCCAAGCTCGTCAACAGCGTGAGCAAGCTGGGCAACACCCTGGGGCTGAATTACACGGCGGCCAAAGACATGTTCGGCTGGGTCGGCCCCGTGCTGGCGGCGCTGCAGAACAACGCGGTGTGCGACCTCGACCTGTCGTGCGCCGAAACCCGCGGCCACTTCCAGCGGCTGGAAGAAGCGCGCCAGGACGGCACCATCGACGAGATCAACAAGCTCGCCGGGCAGCTGCAGACGATGCAGGACCAGAAGACGCTCAACGCGTCGGTGCAGCAACTCCAGAGTGCGATGACCAACCTGACCAAGGTGATGCGCACCATGGGGATGGACAGTCCCGCGGGCGCGCAGGCCAATCTGACCAAGCTCCGCCAGGGTGCCGATCGGTCGGCGAGCGGCAGCCGCGAAGTCGCCAACGGGGTCGACGAGGTCGTCGAACAGATCCAACTGATGCGGTCGGGCCTCGACCAGGCCGGCGCCTTCCTGCTGTCGATGAAACAGAACGCGGGCGGCCCGACCCAGGCGGGCTTCAACATTCCGCCCGAGGTGCTGCAGCTCGAGGCCTTCAAGTCGGCGTCCAAGATGTTCATCTCGCCCGACGGGCACTCGGTGCGCTACCTCGTCCTCACCAAACTCGACCCGTTCAGCGCCGCGGCGATGGACCAGGTCAACACCATCCGCGACACCGCCCGCGGCGCCCAGCCGAACACGTCGCTGTCGGATGCCACGGTGTCGATGGGCGGCTATCCCGTGGCGCTCAAGGACACCCGCGACTACTACCAGAACGACATCCGGTTCATCATCATCGTCACCGTCGCGGTGGTGCTGCTGATTCTGATGCTGTTGCTGCGGTCGCTGATCGCGCCGCTGTATCTGGTTGGCTCCGTGGTGCTTTCGTACTTCGCGGCGCTCGGCATCGGCGTCGTGGTGTTCCAGTACCTGTTCCACCAGCCGCTGCACTGGACCGTTCCACCACTGGCTTTCGTGGTGCTCGTCGCGGTCGGCGCCGACTACAACATGCTGTTCGTCTCGCGCATGCGTGACGAATCGCCACACGGCATGCGGTACGGCATCATCCGCACGCTGTCGTCGACCGGCGGCGTCATCACCGCGGCCGGCCTGATCTTCGCGGCCTCCATGTGGGGTCTGCTGTTCTCCAGCATCGGTACCGTGATCCAGGGCGGCTTCGTCATCGGCGCCGGCATCCTGCTGGACACCTTCCTGGTGCGGACCATCACCGTGCCTGCCATGGCCACGCTCGTCGGAGAAGCGAACTGGTGGCCGTCCCGCCCGAAACCGCAGGGGAGCAACGTATGAACAAGCGACTTGCCAGCTCGTTGGCGATTGCCACCACGCTGTTGACGGTCGGTGCTTCCGGGCCCCTCGCCGACTGGATCGCGACGGCCGACGAGCCCTGGACCGGTCCCGGTTCCAGCTCTGACGCCGGCTCCGGCGGCCCGCTCGTGCCGGCCATCCCGCCGATCGGCACCCCCGGCCGTGGGTACGCACTCGGCGGCGCGCACGTCATGGGCATCCCGTACGACGAGTACATCCGTCGTACGGGCGCCGACTGGTTCCCGGGTCTCAATCGAGAGATCGTCGACTACCCCGCCGGCCAGGTGCAGGGCCACGTGCTCAGCGTCATCCCGGGCATCGACGAGCTACATCAGAAGATGCCCGAGATCGGCTTGAACGGACCCAGCATCGGTGAGTCCGTCGAGGTCGGTAAGAACAACGTCATCAACCGCGTTCAGGCCGGCGGCCCCGGCACGGTGATCGGCCTGTCCGAGGGCGCCATGGTCGTGCACGCCGTGCAGGACCGGCTCGCGTACGACCCGGCCGCGCCGCCACCGAACGAGCTGTCGTTCGCCACCTACGGTGACCCGCTCGCCATCAACCCGTGGACGCAGAGCTTCCTGCGGCAGACCTACCCCGTCGGCAGCACGGTCCCCGCGCTCGACTTCCTGATGCCGCCGGTGGTCGACAGTCAGTACGACACTTACCAATTCATCTCCGCGTACGACAGCATCGCCGACTGGCCGGACCGCCCGGACAATCTGATGGCGCTCGCGAACGCCGTCGTCGGCCTGGCCACCGGCCATACCGCGGTGGCGTTCACCAACCCGAAGAACGTGCCGCCGCAGAACGTCATCAAGACCGTCAACTCCCGCGGCGCGACGACGACGACGTACATGATCCCCGAGCAGCACCTGCCGCTCGTCGTGCCGTTCAAGTACCTCGGCATGTCCGAAGCGGACATGAATCACCTCGACGCCGTGATGAAACCCATGGTGGATGCCGGATATTCGCGCAACGACGACCCGGCGACCGCACCCGTCACCGTCGATCCCGTCAACGGCTACGACCCCGCCGCAGCCACCGCCCCGGCCACCCAGGCCGCCTTCGGTGGTGCCGCCGACCCGGTGTCACAGCTGATGTCGGGCATCAACTACGTGCTGAGCCACGGGCCGAGCGCGCACTAGGGGTTGCGCGTCCTCGCTCGGTCCGCGAGTGTGCGTACAGATCGCGAGAATCGCGTTTGGGGCGCGCTGGCAGCACATTCGCGGAACTGAGCGGGCTATCCACAGTGCGCGATCCATCCACAGATCGTGCCTTCGCGGTTCCCGCGATACCTGCGATGCCGCAATGTGAGTGCTTGTGCAGACCCCATTCATCGGCAGCGAGGCGGTTGCCGCCGGGCGAGTGCGGAAGCATCAATTGCGCTCCCGGTACACCGCGATGTTCCCCGACGTCTACACCGACAAGTCGGGTGACGACCTCACGATCTACCACCGAGCCACGGCGGCCTGGTTGTGGTCACGGCGCGGTGGGGTGATTGCCGGCCTTACCGCCTCGCGCCTGCATGGCGCGGATTACATCGAAGATCGCCTCCCGATCGAACTGGCCTGGTCGGGCCGCCGGCCACCAGCTGGAATCGTCACGCACAAGGTTCAACTGGCGGCAGACGACGTCGTTGTTCGCGGCGGACTTCCCTTCACCAGCGTTGAGCGGACGGCCTTCGACATCGGCCGCCGCGGCACCCTCGATGAGTCGATCGCTCGGCTCGACGCACTCGGCAACGCAACCGGTTTCACGGCGGATGCCGTCCGCCGGCTTGCGCTCGAACATCGCGGCGCGCGCGGCATGCGGCAATTGGTCGCCGCCCTCGACCTCTATGACGCGGGTGCCGAGTCGCCACCCGAGACCTGGTTACGGCTATTGCTCATTCGCGCCGGGTACCCGAGACCGACGACGCAAATTCCGGTGCGGAGTGCCGACGGCAAGCGGCAGTACTACCTCGACATGGGTTGGGAGAAATACAAGTTGGCAGTCGAGTACGACGGTGACCATCACCGGACGGACCCACGTCGGTTCGCCCACGACATCATTCGATCAGAGGACCTAGATGAGTTGGGCTGGACGCGGATACGAGTGGTCAAGCGGCACGCCGAAAGTGATGTGCTGGCCCGGGTGGCTCGAGCCTGGGCCGCGACTGGTGAACCCGCACCGGCATCCCTCGTCGAGCGTGCATCCAGATCACGGAAAATTGCGTAGGGATGCGCTGTCTGCACATTCGCGACGATGCGCGGCCCGGCGGTTCGCGAGCGTGCACACAGATCGCGGATCCGGGGTTCGGGAAGCGCTGGCTGCACATTCGCGGCCACAACGGCAACTAGATCCCCACCGCACCCGCGGTGACGAGCACAACACCCACTGCCGCCAGCAGACCCGCGACCTCGTGACGCTGGCGCGCGCGAATCCAGTTGTGCAGGTTGCTCATTGCGGTGCGCGTGCGTTGCGGTGCGATGAGGTAGGCCAGCAGCGGGATTTCGACCAGCGAGAACGCCACCACGTTGAAGGTCACCAGCGCACCCATTCGCACCCCCGCCTCGAGGTGCGCGGCGGCGATGACGGCCAGCGCCGCGAGATAGTCGACCGAGGGCAGCGCGATGCCCAGGCCCGCGACGCCCGCGACCCACAGCGACCGCCCGGTGAGCAGCCGGGTCAGCCAGTCCGGGACGGTCCGCTCGCGCCCCTTCGTCACGGCCAGCAGCACTGCAGCCACCAAGGCCAATACGCCGATCACGATCTGGACCGTCGGCAGGTTGAAATGTGCTGAGGCCCAAGCGGGTAACCGGGACTCGAGGAAGAACAGCACCACCGCGCCGACGGACAGGCCCATCAGGAAACCGCCGCACAGGAATGCCGCCAGCTGCAGGTGCGGGCGCGGCCGGTTCAGCATGACAACGGACATGCCGATGCGGAACGGCTCCAGGCTGACCGCGATCGCCATCACCAGCAGGGTGATCCACATGCGGTGCGGTTACGCGTCCAACCGGATGAACTGTCCCTGCCGATACTGCTCGACACACGCCGACCGCCGCATCTTGCCGCTCGTGGTGGTCGGGATGGACCCGGCTTCCACCAGAACGACGTCGGCGACCTGCAACCCGTGTGCCCGCGAAATCGCCGCCACCACATCGTTTTTCAGCCCGTCGAGCGTCGCGGCATCGGCGCGCGCCTTGAGCTCGATGATGGTGACCAGCTGGTCGGTGTGGTCGTCGGTCACGGCGATCGCCGCCACCCGTCCCCGGCTGATCTTCTGCACCGTCGCTTCGATGTCGTCGGAGTAGTGGTTGCGGCCGCGCACGATCAGCATGTCCTTGATGCGGCCCACGATGAACAAGTCGCCATCTGAGATGAAGCCCTGATCCCCGGTGCGCAGCCAGCCCGTCCCGGGGGTGCCCTCGGGGGCGTTCACCAGGGTCGCGTCGAAGGCGGACCCGGTCTGCTCGGGCTTGCGCCAATACCCGGCGGACACGTTGTCGCCACGGACCCAGATTTCGCCGACGACGCCGTCGGGGCACACCTGGCAGGTGTCGGCATCGACGATCTCGAGGAGCGGCGAGGGCGCCCGCCCGTACCGCATGAGCGGCGTCCCACCGGGTTTGCGCAAGGCGATGCCCTGCGTCAGTTCTTCGGCGGCGAACTCGACGACCTCGGGCGGCCGGCCGTGCGCACCGCTGGCCACATAGAGCGTGGCCTCGGCCAGGCCGTAGGACGGCACCATCATCTCGGGCCGGAAGCCGACGGCCGCGAAGCGCTCGTCGAACTTGATCAGGGTGGGCGGGTGGATGCGCTCGGCGCCGTTGTTGATGCCGATGACGCCGCTGAGGTCGAGCTCGGCCATCTCCTCGTCGGTGACGCGGCGCGTAGCGAGATCAAACGCGAAGTTCGGCGCCGCCGACCACGCCGGGTTGTTCCGCGACAGCGCCTGCAGCCAGCGGACCGGGCGCGTCAGGAAGGCGATCGGACTCATGAGGTCGGCCTTGTGGCCGGAGAAGATGGGCACCGCGATCCCGAGCACCAGGCCCATGTCGTGGTAGAAGGGCAGCCACGAGACCAGCGTCGACCCCGGCGGCAGCTCGCCGCCGTGCTGCGACAGCAGATCGGCGAGCAACTGCTCGATGTTCACGCGCAGGTTCTTGTGCGAGATCATCACGCCGGCCGGCAACCGCGTCGACCCCGACGTGTACTGCAGGTAGGCGATGTCCGGGCCGGCCGGCACCTCTTCATCGAAGTCCCGGTCCGCGTCCAGATCGAGCGTGTCGACGGCGATCACGGCGACCATCGAGGCACCGTCGTCCACGTTCTGCGCGGCGATGTCGAACGCGGCCGCGGTGGTCAGCACGACCGTCGGCGACGTGTCGGTGATGACGGCGCTCACCCGCTCGTCATGCGAACCCGGTAGCGGGACCGACAGCGGCACCGCGATGAAACCCGCCTGCATGGCGCCCAGGAACCCGACGATGTAGGCCAGCCCCTGCGGCGCGATGATCAGCGCGCGGTCGCCGGGGACGCCGTGCATGCGGAGCTCATGCGCCACGTTGAGGGTGCGACGGTACAGCTGGGCCCAGGTCAGGCTCTCGGTGACGCCGTCCCAGTCGTGGTCGTAGTCGGTGAAGGTGTAGGCCACGTCGTCGGGAGTCGCGCCGGCGCGCTCGCGCAGCACGGACAGGATCGACGCATCGGACATGGCGCCAGGTTACTCAACTCACATGTGACCGGTGGTACCTGGTTTGCCGGCGGGGGCTACACCGGTCACCGAGGCCGGGCTCTCCACAGACACCTTTCGTCGGGAGCCGTCAACTTTCGTTGACGGCCAAGGAAAGTTGACGGCTCCAAATCGAATGTGTCGAAAGAGAGCCGATCATCGGAAACCGGTGCATGTCCCCCAATCGGGGGACGCCGATTTCGTCCGGTCGAGGGCCCGATCAGCGGACTGACCTGGGGCGTCGATTCCGCGAAGGTTGTTTCAACGCCAAAACGGCCCACAACCTTCAGGAGACGATATGACCACCACGACCGTGACCACCCGCTCCCGCTACACCCGCCGCATCGCGGCCGCCGCCGCCCTGGTGGCAGCGCCGGCGCTGGCGTTCGGTCTCTCGCCCGCCGCCCACGCGGAGACGGGCACGCAGCATTTCATGGAGTGCGACCTCACCCACAAGGACGACAAGATCTGGGACGGCGTGAAGCCGCCGGCGCACGGCGTGGGAGAGCACTCGCCGAAGAACCCGGGTCACAACTTGCAGGTCCAGTGGCCGGGCAATGACTCGACCCGTGGCTTCGCTGTGCACCCGGGCAAGCACGACATCAAGGCGGTCCAGGATCTGCTGGTGGTGCCGACGGTCCGGGAGACCGGGATCGAATGCCCCAACCTGCTGCGCTCGGACGCCCCCAACTACTTCAAGGACGCCTACGACTCGATCCACTTCGGGAGCTCGCCGGACTGGGCCCTCGGCATCAACTCGCAGGACGGCCGCGGATACGACCAACTGCACATCCACCTCACCCGGCTCTACGGCCCCGCCCGCGAAGACATCGACCGGGCCGTCAAGGCCGGCAAGGTCAGCAAGGACGAGCACAAGTGGGTCGACCAGGTCATCGAGGTCACCGACCACGACAAGACCTTCGTCCAGAACAGCAAGCATCAGTACCGCGCCTGGAACGCGAACGGCATCGACACCAACTTCTTCGCCAAGCTGAACGACGACGTCGTCACGCCGCTCTACAACCACGGCAACAAGCACGCCGCGATGGCGCACGAGACCATGCTGGTCACGCTCAACCACGAGGGCAACGGGCTCATCGTCCTGGCCAGCGACACCAACAGCGGCATCCACGGTGTCGACCAGATCGAGGGCATCATGGACAAGCGCTAGGGACGCTGTAGCCAGACAGAGGCCGCCCATCTCACGCCGAGGTGGGCGGCTTGTTTCTGTTCAGGTCAGAAGCAGGGCGGCTGTTTCGTGCTCGGATCGTCGCGTTCCCGTTGGTTGACGCAAACATCAGCTGCCAGGGATGGTCGTAGCGCAGCCCTCAAATTGATGACGGAACGCTGCGGTGCAGGGCGATACGCTGGTTCGGGGGAGCCATCTGTAGGCGACAGTGGGGGCGTGATTGTGGGCGACTTGCAGGTTGATCCGGTGATTGTCCACCAGGGCGGTGGTCATGTTTTCGACGCGATTCAACATGCGGCGGGATGCTTCATTGATCATGAAGCCGAGGTAGAGGATGCATCCGAGGGGTGGATCGGCTCCTCGAAGCAATCCCTGGGCGAGGTTGCAGGAGTGTGGCAGGCTCGCCACACAGAACATCTGCAGGCTTTGACGCAGTTGTCGGAGGCGCTGATAGAGGCAGCGGCCTTGTACACAGGCACCGATGTGGATGGTGCCGAGAACATCACGGGTATCGCCGGGCGGATGGGTCTATAGGTGGGTGATCTTTCCACCGACGATGTGCGGCGCTGGAACCTGTTCGCCATTGAGCAGATTTTTGACGCGGCCACTGGCCGGTCCCAAACTCTGAAGACGACGGCAGGCCGTCTGCAGCAGGTGCAACAAATGCTGGCGGACTGGCACGGGGATGCTGCCGACGCCTTTCGCGCAAACATCACTAAAGCCATCACTCAGACCAATGCTGACGCCACCCAAACTGCCAAGGTTGCTGCCGCTGCGTCCAAGGCGGAAGAAGATGTCCGCCAGTGTCGTTCGGAAATGCGTCGGATCGATGAACTCGCTCGAGCGAATCACTGGACCGTCACGCCGGACTGGAAAGTGGATATCGGCAATACCGGCGAAGGGCGCGGTAGTGACCTGGCCTTCATCGGAGCTTGGCAGACGTTGCAAGATGACCTGACAAAACTGCACGCCAAAGCCGAAGCCACCGATGACGAGTTGGCCGCCGCAATGCGAGCTGCCGTTGGCGATGACCCAACGACGTCACAGGCACCACCACCAGCGCCACCGCCGACCGATGGCTTCACTCCCGTTACGGCGGACCAGTTAATGCAGATTGTGCCCGAATTAAGCCGGGAGAAAGCGGAAGAGATGGTCGGCCCGCTAAACGATGCGATGCGTCAGGGCGGCATGAACACTCCAGCGAGACAGGCCGCGTTCATCTCTCAGATTGCCGTCGAGTCCGATCGATTTAGGACGTACGAAGAATACGCAAGTGGTGCCGAGTACGAAGGTCGGTGCTCTGGACCGAGCGGTTTGGGAAATTGTCAGCCTGGTGACGGGATGCGTTTCAAGGGTCGGGGAGTCATCCAGTTGACAGGCAGAGATAACTACGCCGCAGCGAGCAAAGCACTGGGAGTTGACCTTGTTGGCCATCCTGAGCTGGCTGCGACCCCAGAGTGGGCGTTCAAGACTGCCGTTTGGTACTGGGATACGCACAACGGTAATGCTGTAGCAGATACTGGGGATATTCGGGCCATCACAGAGATGGTTAATGGTGGTGACCATGGTCTGGCGGCGCGGACTGAGTACTACCAGAAAGGATTACAGGTGTTAGGTCGATGAACTTGCCCATCGCAATGCTCGTAATGGCCTGCTGCGCCGCCGGCGCGGGATGTACAAGTACCTCGTCCCGAAGCGAGACTTCCTCGCCGTCTGCGCCCGCAGCAGACTGCAACGGCCAGTTCATGGCCTCGCAATTCGTTGGCACTTGGAAGGAATCGGAAGCGGACTCGACTGGCATCAAGACGTTGAACGCGGATGGCACGATGACCAGCGGTGGTGGGGCTGAGACCGTTGCCGGCACTTGGGAATTCACTAAGTGGAGCAACACGCCCCAGCCAGCCCGCCCAGGTGATGAGAACGACTGCGTCCTGTGGCTCAAGCCGAGTCCGGTTCTTAACCTGGTGTATGGGGTTCTCAACGTCACTGAGCGCTCGATATCACTGACATATATCGGGCGTGGGAACACGATTGTCTGGAATCGGTCGGACTCGACGTAACGTTCTGGCGCTTATGCCGGCTGCGGCCCGTCGCATGTTGCTCTGCAGCCAACCGCCGTATGTCAGGATGGCCGGGTGAAAGGCATCATCCTGGCCGGGGGCGCGGGCACGCGACTACACCCCGTCACCGCCGGGGTGTCCAAGCAGCTGATCCCGGTCTACGACAAGCCGATGATCTACTACCCGCTGTCCACGTTGATGCTGGCGGGGATCACCGACATCCTGGTCATCACGACGCCGCTCGACGCGCCGAGTTTCGAGCGGCTGCTCGGCGACGGATCGCAGTACGGCGTCTCGATCAGCTATGCCCAGCAGCCGTCGCCCGACGGGTTGGCGCAGGCCTTCACCATCGGCGCCGACTTCCTCGGCGGCGACAGCGTGGCGCTCGTCCTCGGCGACAACCTGCTGTACGGCCCGGGTCTGGGCACGCAGCTGCAGCGGTTCAACAACGTCGACGGCGGCGCGATCTTCGGCTACTGGGTCGCCGAACCGTCGGCCTACGGCGTCATCGAATTCGACGATGCCGGGCAGGCGGTTTCGCTCGAGGAAAAGCCCGCGGTGCCCAAGAGCAACTACGCCGTGCCGGGGCTGTACTTCTACAGCAACGACGTGGTGTCGATCGCGCGCGAGTTGAAGCCCAGTGCCCGCGGCGAGTACGAGATCACCGACATCAACCGAACGTACTTGGCGCAGAACCGGTTACGTGTGCAGGTGCTGCCGCGCGGCACGGCGTGGCTCGACACCGGGACGTTCGATCAGATGACCGACGCCGCCGAGTTCGTGCGGACCATCGAGCGCCGCACCGGTCTGAAGATCGGGGTGCCCGAGGAAATCGCCTGGCGGCGTGGCT
This sequence comes from Mycobacterium sp. SMC-17, assembly GCF_045310915.1. Lineage (NCBI taxonomy): Bacteria > Bacillati > Actinomycetota > Actinomycetes > Mycobacteriales > Mycobacteriaceae > Mycobacterium > Mycobacterium sp. SMC-17. The sequence goes on from NZ_JBJIAK010000007.1 coordinate 63,891, forward strand.
ATCTGAGCAGCGACGAGCTGCGCGAGCGCGCCGAGCCGTTGGTGAAGTCCGGCTACGGCACGTACCTGCTGGATCTGCTGAGCAGGGGGTACTGATGGCACGGCTGCTGGTCACCGGTGGCGCCGGATTCATCGGCGCCAACTTCGTCCGATACGTCCTGGCCCACACCGACCATCACGTCACGGTGCTGGACAAGCTGACCTACGCGGGCAACCGGGAATCCCTTGCCGGGCTGCCCGAACAGCGGATGACGTTCGTCCTGGGCGACGTGGCCGACGCCGCGCTGGTCGACGAGCTCATGGCGACGACGGACATCGTGGTGCACTTCGCCGCCGAATCGCACAATGACAACTCGCTGCGCGATCCGGAGCCGTTCCTGCACACCAACGTGGTCGGGACGTTCACGCTGCTGGAGTCGGTCCGCAAGCACGGCACCCGACTGCACCACATCTCGACCGACGAGGTCTACGGCGACCTCGAACTCGACGACCCCGCCAAGTTCACCGAACGCACGGCCTACAACCCGTCGTCGCCCTATTCGTCGACCAAAGCCGGCAGTGACCTGCTGGTCCGGGCCTGGGTGCGCTCGTTCGGTGTCCGCGCCACAATCTCCAACTGCTCCAACAACTATGGGTCCTACCAGCACGTCGAGAAGTTCATTCCGCGGCAGATCACCAACGTGCTGTGCGGCATCCGGCCGAAGCTCTACGGCGCGGGCCGCAATGTGCGGGACTGGATCCACGTGGACGACCACTCGTCCGCCGTGCTGACGATCATCGAGAAGGGCCGCCTCGGCGAGACCTACCTGATCGGCGCCAACGGCGAAAAGGACAACAAGACCGTCATCGAGATGATCCTGACGCAGATGGGCCGGCCGTCCGACGGCTACGACCACGTGACGGACCGCGCCGGACACGACCTGCGTTACGCCATCGATTCGACCAAGCTGCGCACCGAACTCGGTTGGCGGCCAAAATATGTCGACTTCGCTGACGGGCTGAGCGCCACCATCGCCTGGTACCGCGACAACGAGGCGTGGTGGCGTCCGGTCAAGGACGCCACCGAAGCGCGCTACGCGAGCCAGGGCCAGTGAGTGATGGGCAACCCGTGACCGAGTACGGAAAACCGTTGTCTGCCACTGCCACACCGATTCCGGGCCTGACCGTCTGGGACCTGCCGGTGCACGGCGACAACCGCGGCTGGTTCAAGGAGAACTGGCAGCGCGAGAAGATGACGGCGCTCGGGCTGCCGGATTTCGGGCCCGTGCAGAACAACATCTCCTTCAACGACGCGGCGGGCACGACCCGCGGCATCCACGCCGAACCGTGGGACAAGTTCGTCTCGGTGGCGACGGGCCGGATCTTCGGCGCCTGGGTCGACCTGCGCGACGGCCCGACGTTCGGCGCGGTGTTCACGGCCGAGCTGGACCCGTCGCGGGCGGTGTTCGTACCCCGCGGGGTCGGCAACGCGTTCCAGACCCTGGCGCCCGACACCGCGTACGTCTACCTCGTCAACGACCACTATTCGCCTGACGCGCAGTATGTTTCGGTGAACCTGGCCGACGAGACGCTGGCCATCGACTGGCCGATTCCGCTCGAACGCGCCGAGCTCTCGGCCAAGGACCGGACGCATCCCCGGCTGGCGGACATCCAACCGGTCGCACCGCGAAAGACGTTGGTACTGGGCGCCAATGGCCAAGTCGGCCGGGCCGTGCGCGCCGAATACGGGGATGACCCCAGCGTCGAGTTCGTCACCCGCGAGCAGGTGGACCTGTCCGGTGACCTCGAGTCGGTGCTGCGCTGGCAGGACTATGACACCGTCATCAACGCCGCCGCGTACACCGCCGTGGACGCGGCCGAGACCCCGAGCGGGCGAGCCGACGCCTGGGCCGTCAACGTCACCGGCGTTGCCGCGCTAGCCCGTATCGCGACCGCCCGCGGCCTCACGCTGGTGCACCTCTCCAGTGACTACGTGTTCGACGGCACCTCTGACTCGCCCTACCGGGAGGACGACCCGATCGGCCCGCTCGGGGTGTACGGCCAGACCAAGGCGGCCGGCGACCAGATCGTCGCGACGGTGCCGCGGCACTACATCCTGCGGACGTCGTGGGTGATCGGGGACGGCCGCAACTTCGTGCGGACCATGGCGTCGCTGGCCGAGCGCGGCGTCGACCCGTCCGTGGTCGACGATCAGGTCGGGCGGCTGACGTTCACCTCCGAGCTGGCCCGGGCGATCCGGCACCTGACCACGACCGGCGCGCCGTACGGGACGTACAACGTCACCGGTTCGGGCCCGGCGATGTCGTGGGCGGACATCGCCCGCCGGGTGTTCGAGCTCTCCGGCCACGATCCGGCGCGGGTGACAGGCGTCAGCACCGAGGCCTACTTCGCCTCGGCGACCGGCGCGGTGGCCCCGCGGCCGCGCAACAGCGTGCTCGACACCCAGAAGCTGGAATCAGCGGGATTCATACCCGAGGCGGCCGAAGACTCGCTGGCGCGCTACCTCGGCCGGTAGCAGGGCGTTCCCGCCAAGCGGACGCTTGCTCGGGTGCCTCGGGGAGTGCCATGTGAAGATGGACGGACTATGAGCTCTACAGATCTCAGCCCGGCATCCCTGCGCGCGGCGTTCGGCCACTTCCCGATCGGTGTCGTCGCCATCGCAGCCCACGTCAACGGCGAGAAGGTCGGCCTGGCCGCCAGCACCTTCGTGCCCGTGTCGCTGGAACCGCCGCTGGTGTCGTTCTGTGTGCAGAACACGTCGACCACCTGGCCGAAGCTCAAGGACCTGCCGGCCCTGGGCATCAGCGTGCTGGGCCAGCAGCACGACGCCGCGGCGCGCACGCTGGCCGCCAAGACCGGTGACCGCTTCGCCGGCATGGAAACCGAGGCACGCGACAACGGTGCGCTGTTCATCCACGGCACCAGCGTGTGGCTCGAGACGTCGATCGATCAGCTGGTCCCCGCCGGCGATCACACCATCGTGGTCCTGGCGATCAGTGACATCGTCATCAACCCCGACGTCGAGCCGATGGTCTTCCACCGCAGCGCATTCCGCCGCCTGGAGGCCTGAGACTCAACCACTGCGCCGTGATGATGCCCGATGCCGCCGCACGGCGTCGCGGTTGGCGCAAGGGTGGCTGCAGTATTTCTGCGTCCCCGGTCGAGTGAAGTCGACGAAGGCGTTCGAGCAGCCGGCCCGTGCACATCTGCGTATCCGGTGCAGGCCCCGGTCAGTGAGGTACTGGGCCGCAGCGGCGCTGGTAGCGCCGGCCAGGGTGGCGGCGAATCCAGCGTCGGGAGCGCGGTAGTGCAGGTGCCAGCCGCTGCCGTCGTGATTGGTGATCGACGGACTGGTCGTATAGCGGTCCAGCAGTTCATTGAGAACGCTCACCCGGTCTTCATCGGTGCGTGCCTCGACCAGCTTTTCCCACTGCTGTAAGAACTCTCGCACGTGACGCAGGTCTTCGGCCGTCGCATCTTGGTCGGTCGGCATCGCCCGGGCGGTCCATCGATCCTGGAGCTCGGCGGGCGTGGATGCGGGCCGGTTGAGCAGGTCGGTCACGTTCTGCAACAGTGGCGCGGTGTAAGGGTTTACACGCACAAGGGCATTACATCAACGTGGCACTGTGCCGTCAACATCCTCCGCATCGAAGTCCAGTCAACGTATCGCCGTGGTCAACCGGCCGGCAGACCGACGCCCGCTGTTGGCATGTTGCGCCGCAACGTTTCTTCTCCTCGTCTACACCACGGTGGTAACGGTCAGTGCCACCACCATCGCTGACGACTTCGGGACCGGATTCACTGTCGCGCAGTGGATCGTCGACGTCTACACGCTCGCCCTCGCCGCCCTGGTCTTGGCCATGGGAACTCTGGGTGACCGGATCGGGCACCGCCGGCTGTTCCTGCTCGCCTTGGCCGCATTTGGCGCCGCGTCATCGGTCTGCGCGCTCGCGGGCTCCGGCGGTCAATTGGTTGCCGCCCGTGCCGCCCAAGGTGTCGGCGGCGCAGCGATATTCGCGACTGCAGTGCCGCTGCTGGCACAGTGCTATGCCGGGCGCGCCCGCGGAATCGCGTTTGCGGTATGGGGCGCGGTGGCCGGCGCGGGCAGCACGGTCGGCACCCTCGCCGGGGGTGCCGTCACCGAATTCGTCAGCTGGCGTTGGTTGTTCGCCGCCGCAGTGCCCGTGTGTGGCATCGCGTTACTCCTCGGCGTTGTCTCACTACCGCGTGAGCACCACCGCGGTGGCCGAGTGGACCTCGCAGGCGCAGCGCTGATCACGGTGGCGATGACCGGGCTCACCTACGCCATGATCAACGCCGGAGAACACGGATGGACCTCGACCGGCACGGCCGCCGGCGCTGCGACAGGTCTGGTGTCTGCCGGCGTGTTCGTCGTGGTTCAACGCCGCGTTGCCAATCCGGTCTTGCCTGCCGGCCTCTTCGCCACCCGCGGCTTCACCGGCGCGCTCGCCGCCTCGTTTGCGTACTATTTCGCCGGTTTCGCGGTATTGCCCGCGCTGTCTCGCTGGCTGCAGGGCACCGCAGGCATGAGCGCACTGCAGGCGGCGCTCATCCTGACCATTCAGCTGGTGGCCTTCATCGCGGTATCGCTAGCCCTCAGCGCCCGTCTGCACGACGCCCCGCCAAGTTGGGTGCTCGGAGGCGGCACGGTCCTGACCGGACTGGCATGTCTGTCGGGCGGCGCCGTCGTCACCCGGCCGGAGTGGACGACGTTCATCGGCGCGCTGGTGGTGTCCGGCGTCGGAGCGGGGATCGTGTCACCCGTGCTGCCCGCCGTCGCCGCAACCTCGGTACCACCGGTTCGTGCCGGAACCGCGGCCGCCGCGGTCAACGCGGCTCGTCAGCTCGGTCTGACCATCGGCGTTGCGCTGTGCGGCGCGCTGGCCGCAACCGGTGACCCGGCCGCCGGCATCTCGACACCTGGCCTGAGCGCGGCGTTCATCGTCGCGGGGCTGGTTGCGATCTGTGGTGGAGCAGTGAGCTTCGGATTGCTCTCCGCCTAGCGCCCGCGTCAGGGCCGGGAGGCCAGCTCCTGGCGATACCCCGCGACCCGCGCCTCGAGTTCAGCGGCGTCGTCAGGCCGCCCTTCCTTGCGGGCCAGTTCGGCGCGCAAGGAGAGCTCGCGGATCGCGGTCCGAATGTCGTTGACGCTGTGCGTTTCTGATTGGCCCATCTGGCTGCCTTTCGTCAAGGATTGGCTGCCCTTCCGAGCGTACGCCGAAACATCGCCGGCCCCGCCGGATCGGCAACCTACCGCCGGAAGAGCTTGTTCCCCAGCCAGACGATCGGGTCGTACTTGCGGTCGGCGACGCGCTCCTTCATCGGGATCAGCGCGTTGTCGGTGATCTTGATGTGCTCGGGGCAGACCTCGGTGCAGCACTTGGTGATGTTGCAGTAACCCAGGCCGAACTCGTCCTGCGCCATGTCCTTGCGGTCGAGGGTGTCCAGAGGATGCATGTCCAGCTCGGCCACCCGCATCAGGAAGCGCGGCCCGGCGAAGGCCTGCTTGTTCTCCTCGTGGTCGCGCACCACGTGGCAGGTGTTCTGGCACAGGAAGCACTCGATGCACTTGCGGAACTCCTGCGACCGCTCGACGTCTTCCTGCTGCATCCGGTACTCGCCGGGCTTGAGGTCCTTCGGCGGCGCGAAAGACGGGATCTGGCGCGCCTTTTCGTAGTTGAACGACACATCGGTGACCAGGTCGCGCATGATCGGGAACGCCCGCAGCGGGGTGATGGTGACGGTCTCGGCCGGATCGAACGTCGACATCCGCGTCATGCACATCAGCCGGGGCCGGCCGTTGACCTCCGCAGAACACGACCCGCACTTGCCGGCCTTGCAGTTCCACCGCACCGCCAGGTCCGGGGCCTGCGTGGCCTGGATGCGGTGGATGATGTCGAGCACCACCTCACCGTCATTGACCTCGACCTTGAAGTCGTCGAGGCCGCCACCGGTGTCGTCCCCGCGCCAGACCCGCAGATTGGCTTGGTAGCTGTTGCTCATCGCTGGCTCCGTTCCGGATGGGCGGCCAATTCGGCGTCGGTGTAGTACTTCTCCAGCTCGGACAGCTCGAAGCAGGCGAGCAGCTCGGCGGGCATCGGCACCTGCTGTTCCGGCGTGACGGTGACGTCGGGGACGATCGGGTCACCCCCACCGGCACTGCACACCAGCAGGATGTTGCGCCAGTCGGCGCTCATCTCCGGGTAGTCGTCGCGGGTGTGGCCGCCGCGGCTCTCGGTGCGGGCCAGCGCGGCCTTGGCCACGCACTCGCTGACCAGCAGCATGTTTCGCATGTCGACGGCCAGGTGCCAACCGGGGTTGAACTGCCGGTGGCCCTCGACGGTGATGTTGTGCATCCGGCGCTTGAGCTCGTCGAGCTTGAGCAGTGCCTGCTCGATCTCCTCCTTGGTGCGGATGATGCCGACCAGGTCGTTCATGGCCTGCTGCAACTCGGTGTGCAGCGTATACGGGTTCTCCGCGCCGACGTGTTCGTCGAACGGCGCCAAGGCTTCCCGCGCCGCCGTGGTCAGTGCGTCATCGGAGACGACCGGCCGCGCGGGCAGCGCCTTGACGTACTGCGCGGCGCCGAGGCCGGCCCGCCGGCCGAACACCAGCAGGTCGCTCAGCGAGTTACCGCCGAGCCGGTTCGAGCCGTGCATACCGCCCGAGCACTCGCCGGCCGCGAACAGGCCGGGCGTGCGGGCCGCACCGGTGTCGGGATCGACCTCGATGCCACCCATGACGTAGTGGCACGTCGGCCCGACTTCCATCTCGTCCTTGGTGATGTCGACCTCGGCCAGCTCCATGAACTGGTGGTACATCGACGGCAGGCGCTTCTTGATCTCCTCGGTGGGGATGCGCGAGGCGATGTCGAGGTAGACGCCGCCGTGCGGGGTGCCGCGGCCGGCCTTGACCTCGGAGTTGATGGCGCGGGCCACCTCGTCGCGCGGCAGCAGGTCAGGGGTGCGGCGTGCGGAGTCGTTGTCCTTGAGCCACTGGTCGGCTTCTTCCTCGGTCTCGGCGTACTGGCCTTTGAACACCGAGGGGATGTAGTCGAACATGAAGCGCTTGCCCTCGGAGTTCTTGAGCACTCCGCCGTCGCCGCGCACGCCCTCGGTGACGAGGATGCCCTTCACCGACGGCGGCCAGACCATGCCCGTCGGGTGGAACTGGATGAACTCCATGTTGATCAGCGTCGCGCCGGCCCGCAGCGCCAGGGCGTGCCCGTCGCCGGTGTATTCCCAGGAGTTCGACGACACCTTGAACGACTTGCCGATGCCGCCGGTGGCCAGCACCACGGCGGGCGCCTCGAACAGCACGAACCGGCCCGACTCGCGCCAGTAGCCGAACGCGCCGGCGATCCGGTCGCCGTCCTTCACCAGCTCGGTGATGGTGCACTCGTGGAACACCTTGATGCGGGCCTCGTAGTCACCCGTCTCGGCGAAATCCTCCTGCTGCAGCGAGACGATCTTCTGCTGCATGGTGCGGATGATCTCCAGGCCGGTGCGGTCACCGACGTGCGCCAGGCGGGGGTAGGTGTGGCCACCGAAGTTGCGCTGGCTGATCCGGCCGTCCTTGGTCCGGTCGAACAGCGCACCATAGGTTTCCAGCTCCCACACGCGGTCCGGTGCTTCGCGGGCGTGCAGCTCGGCCATACGCCAGTTGTTCAGGAACTTGCCGCCGCGCATGGTGTCACCGAAGTGCACCTGCCAGCTGTCCTTGGAGTTCGCGTTGCGCATCGAGGCGGCGCAGCCGCCCTCGGCCATGACGGTGTGGGCCTTGCCGAACAGCGACTTACACACCACCGCCACGCGCAGGCCCTGCTCCCGGGCCTCGATGACCGCACGCAACCCCGCCCCGCCGGCTCCGATTACGACGACGTCGTACTCGTGCCGTTCGAGTTCAGCCATGAAATAACTCCAAATTGTTGTGAATAGCGTTGAAAATCAAGACGTTTGACTCAGCCGACGAATCGCAGGTCGCTGAACCACCCGGCGGACACCGCCATGACGTAGAAGTCGGTGAACATCAGGGTGCCGAGGGTGATCCACGCGTACAGCTTGTGGCGGGTGTTGAGCTTGCTGACCTGCGTCCAGATCCAGTAGCGCACAGGGTGTTTCGAGAAGTGCTTGAGCCGGCCGCCGGTGACGTGCCGGCAGGAGTGGCAGGACACCGTGTAGACCCACAGCATGATGACGTTGCCCAGCAGGATGATGTTGCCGAGCCCGAAGCCGAAACCGCTGGGTGAGTGGAACGCGACGATGGCGTCGTAGGTGTTGATCACCGAGATGATGACCGCGATGTAGAAGAAGTACCGGTGGGTGTTCTGGATGATCAGCGGGAACCGCGTCTCACCGGTGTACTTGGCATGCGGTTCGGCGACGGCGCACGCGGTCGGGGACTGCCACACCGTGCGGTAGTAGGCGCCGCGGTAGTAGTAGCAGGTCAGCCGGAACAGCAGCAGGAACGGCAGGGACAGCGCCGCGAAGGGAATCAGCGACAGCGGTCCGTCGGCCGGCAGAATCTGGGGCCAGAACTCGCTGGCCGCACCACACTTGACGCTCAGACACGGTGAGTAGAACGGCGTCAGGTAGTGGTAGTCCGCGACGTAGAAGTGGTCCCGCTGGAAGGCGCGCACCGTCGCGTAGATGACGAACGCGGCGAAACCCAGGTCGATGAGAATCGGGGATTTGAGCCAGTTGTCGGTCCGCAGGGTGCGCTGCGGTATCTGCGCACGCGTGGGGGAGAAGACGCCGGTCCCGGGGCGGTTGGCGGCGGGTGCGCTCACGAAAGCATCCTCGATTTCGGTTGGGGGCAGGGCCTACCTATGAAGTTGTAGGACGGCGGTGATGGGCACGACGGCCGTCGTGCCCGAGTCGGTCAGCCGCCGACGCCACCGTCGTGGTCGTTCCAGAATTCGCTGGAGTAGTCGTGGTCGGGGATCACGATCTTTTCCTTGGCGTGCTGGGTCTTGATGCCGCGGCTGAATTCCAGCTCTTCGATGTCGATGTCCAGCCGCTCGATGTCGACGGCCAGGCGCTCGGCGTCATTCGCGATGCGGCGGGTGGCGGGGGAGTCCCCGTATTTGGCGGCCAGCGAGCTGACGGACCGGCGCAAACTGCCGATCAACTCGTGCAGTTCGGTGAGCTCAGTGGTGGTGGACATCGGGCGACCTCCTTGGGCTGAAGGGTGTCATAAATCACAGTACGACACCGGATGCTAGTCAGATCCGGAGATGAAAGTGAGACAGGTCACGTTTGTCGCGACGGTGTCGGCATGTCGTGGCAGTGGCTGTCGGTACGGTATGACCATGTCCGACGCGGTTCTGGCGCAGCGCGCCGAAGCACTATTGGCCCTGCACCAGCCGGGAAATCCGGTCGTCCTCCCGACTGTGTGGGACGCCTGGTCGGCGAAGCTCGCGGTGTCGGCCGGGTTCGTCGCGCTGACGGTCGGTAGCCACCCCGTCGCCGACTCGGTGGGCAAGCCCGACGGCGAAGGCATGTCGTTCGACGACCTCACCACGCGCGTCAGCCAGATCACCGCGGCCGTCGACGTGCCGGTGTCGGTCGACATCGAATCCGGTTACGGCGAGGCCCCGAGCCGCCTCATCTCCGGGCTGCTCGCCGCGGGCGCGGTGGGTCTGAACATCGAGGACACCGTGCACAAGGACGGCGGCCGCATCCGCGACGCGCAGGAGCACGCCGACCTGGTCGGTGAATTGCGCAGGGCGGCAGACGCTTCCGGGGTGCACGTCGTGATCAACGCGCGCACCGACCTGTTCCTGCGCCAGATCGGTGACGAGGCCGACCGGTACGAGCGCGCCGTGCAGCGGTTGAAGCTGTGCGCGGCGGCCGGCGCGGATTCCCTGTACCCGGTGGGCCGCCACGATGACGACACCTATCGCCGCCTGGCCGCCGACCTGCCGTTGCCCATCAACGCCATCGCGATCCCGGAGTCCGACGATCCCGCGTCCTTCGGCCCGCTGGGCGTCGGCCGCATCAGCTTCGGGCCGTTCCTGCAGCGCGCTCTGGGTACGGTGGCCGCCGATATTCTGGCGCGGTGGCAGTGAGCGAGCCCGACGGCGCCGAGGAGAACTACGGGTTGTGGTGGGCCGCAGGCGTTGCCGCCGCGATCCTGCTGATCATCCTGATCTACCAGGTGATCCAGACTTCCGAGGAGTCCGAGCAGCCGTCCGGTCCCGTCGGTGACTCTACGGTTTTGACGACGTATCCGACCACCACCAAGCGGACGACGACCCGGACCACCACGACGACGACCACCACCACGACCACAACGACGACGACGACGACGGAAAGCACGTCGGAGACGTCGACGACGGATGACACGACGACGTCCACCAGCACCTACACGCCGTCGAGCACCTCCGGTTACGGGACGACGACCACCACGACCACGATCTACAACCCGTACACCACCCCGACCACCGCCCCGCCTGCCGGCGTCGGGTAGCTCGGAAGCCCAGGTCTGTGACCGGGGCCACTCACTTCACCGGCGTTTGCCGAGGCCTGTGAGAAGAGCGTGACGGTCGATTCACACGCGGCAACACAATCCGCAATATCGGCTTCCTACCTTTTGGGGCATGGACGCGAAGAACCTTGTGGTCGTCGGCCACGGAATGGTCGGGCATCGCCTGGTCGAGGCGCTGCGCTCGCGGGATACCGCGGGCCAATGGCGCATCACCGTGCTGTCCGAAGAAGCGGACGCGGCGTACGACCGCGTCGGGCTGACGGGTTACACCGAGCACTGGGACCGGTCGAAGCTGGCGTTGCCGGGCAACGGGTATGACGGCGACGGCCTGGTCGACCTCGTGCTGGCCGACAAGGTCGGCGGTATCGACCGCGCCACCAAGACGGTGGTGACCGAGTCGGGCCGCGGCATCTCGTACGACAAGTTGGTCCTCGCCACGGGCTCTTACGCTTTCGTGCCGCCGGTGCCCGGCCACCAGCTCGACGGCTGCTTCGTCTACCGCACCCTGGACGACCTGGACGGCATCCGCGCCGCCATGCAGCGGTCGGCCGAACACGGCAACAACACCGGCGTGGTCATCGGTGGTGGTCTGCTCGGTCTGGAAGCGGCGAATGCGTTGCGCCAGTTCGGCATGCAGGCCCACATCGTCGAGCGGGCGCCCCGTCCGATGAACCAGCAGCTCGACGACGCCGGCGGTGCGCTGCTGGCCCGCATGATCGGCAAGCTGGGCATCTCGGTGCACCTGGATGTCGGCACCGACGCCATCGAGCCGCTCGACGAGGGCGTGCGCGTGCTGCTCAGCGACGGCACCCTGATCGACGCCGGCCTGGTCATCTTCGCCGCCGGTGTACGTCCGCGAGACGAACTGGCCCGCGACGCCGGTCTGGACATGGCCGAGCGCGGCGGCGTCCTGACGGACTTGTCGTGCGTGACAAGCGATCCGGACATCTACGCCGTCGGTGAGGTGGCCGCGGTCGAGGGCCGGTGCTACGGCCTGGTCGGTCCCGGTTACACCACGGCCGAGGTGGTCGCCGACCGCCTGCTCGGGGGTGCCGCCGAGTTCCCCGAGGCCGACATGTCGACCAAGCTGAAGCTGCTCGGCGTCGACGTCGCGAGTTTCGGTGACGCGCAGGGCGTCACACCTGACTGCCTGCAGGTCGTGGTCAACGACCCGGTGAAGCAGACCTACGCCAAGCTGGTGCTGTCCGACGATGCCAAGACCCTGCTGGGTGGCATCCTGGTCGGCGATGCGTCGGCGTACGGCGTGCTGCGCCCGATGGTCGGCGAGGCACTGCCCGGTGACCCGCTGGCGCTCATCGCCCCCGCCGGATCCGGCGACGGCGCAAGCGCTCTCGGTGTGGGTGCCCTGCCGGACGCCGCGCAGATCTGCTCGTGCAACAACGTCACCAAGGGCGACCTGTGCGGTGCGATCGAAGGCGGCTGCAGCGACGTCGCCGGCCTGAAGGCCTGCACCAAGGCCGGTACCTCCTGCGGCTCCTGCGTTCCGCTGCTCAAGCAACTGCTGGAAGCCCAGGGCGTCGAGCAGTCCAAGGCGCTGTGCGAGCACTTCCCGCAGTCGCGGGCCGAGCTCTTCGAGATCATCTCGGCCACCGAGATCCGGAAGTTCTCCGGGCTGATCGAGAAGTTCGGCACCGGAAAGGGTTGCGACATCTGCAAACCCGCCATCGCCTCGATCCTGGCGTCGACCAGCAGCGGTCACATCCTCGACGGCGAACAGGCCGCCCTGCAGGACTCCAACGACCACTTCCTGGCCAACATCCAGAAGAACGGCAGCTACTCGGTGGTGCCGCGCGTCCCGGGTGGTGACATCACGCCGGAGCAGTTGATCCTGATCGGTGAGATCGCCAGGGACTTCGGGCTTTACACCAAGATCACCGGTGGCCAGCGGATCGACATGTTCGGTGCGCGGGTGGACCAGCTGCCGGAGATCTGGCGGCGCCTCGTCGACGGCGGCATGGAGTCCGGGCAGGCGTACGGCAAGTCGCTGCGCACCGTCAAGAGCTGCGTCGGCAGCGACTGGTGCCGCTACGGACAACAGGATTCGGTGCAGATGGCCATCGATCTGGAGCTGCGCTACCGCGGACTGCGGTCACCGCACAAGATCAAGATGGGTGTCTCCGGCTGCGCCCGGGAGTGCGCCGAGGCCCGCGGCAAGGACGTCGGCGTCATCGCCACCGAGACCGGCTGGAACCTGTACGTCGGCGGCAACGGCGGCATGACACCCGCCCACGCGCAGCTGCTGGCCGGTGACCTCGACGATGAGACCCTGGTCCGCTACATCGATCGGTTCCTGATGTTCTACATCCGCACCGCGGACCGGCTGCAGCGCACGGCGCCGTGGGTCGACCAGATGGGTCTCGACCACGTCCGTGACGTCGTGTGCAACGACTCTCTCGGCCTGGCAAGCGAATTCGAAGCCGCCATGGAACGGCACGTCGACGGCTACTCCTGCGAGTGGAAGGGCGTGCTGGAGGACAAGGCCAAGCTGACCCAGTTCGTCTCGTTCGTCAACGCGCCTGACGTCGCCGACCCGACCATCGCGTTCACCGAACGCAACGGCCGCAAGGTGCCGATCGGCATGCCCACCGTCCCGCCCGCCAAGAGTTGATCAGGAGGCCACGATGACGCTCAACGACCTTTCCGAAGTTGCTCAGTACCAGGACCGTTCGGAGTGGACCGCGGTCTGCTCGTATCACCGGCTGGTGCCCGGCCGCGGTGCCGGTGTGCTGCTGCCCGACGGCTCGCAGGCCGCGCTGTTCCGCCTGCACGACGGATCGCTGTACGCCGTCGGCAACATCGACCCGTTCTCCGGTGCGGCCGTGATGTCCCGTGGGCTCGTCGGTGACCGCGCCGGCCGGGTCTGCGTGCAGAGCCCCATCAAGAAGCAGGCCTTCGCCCTGGATGACGGTGTCTGCCTTGATGATCCCTCGGTGCGCCTGCCCGTCTACCCGATCCGGGTGTGGGCCGGTCTGGTCGAGATCGGCCCGCTGGGCGTCGACGTGGCAGCCTGATTGCCGCTGGGCATCAGCGCGAGCAGCTGTTGTCCTCGATGGTCTGCAACACCCAGTACGCCGTGAACTCGATGATCAGCGCGATCTCGGCGATCAGCACGGCGTGATTGAAGCCGTCGAGACTCAGGTGCAGCACCACCGCGGTCAGCAAGCTGGCGGCCATCAACAGTGAGATCGTCTGGTACGCGCCACGGTAACGACTTCCACACGCCGGCGCGGTGCCGAAAGCCGAGCTGAACACCGTCAGCACGATGGCGCCGAACATGACGGCCGCGGCGATGCCGTGGGCGTTGATCCGGAACCAGTCCGGGGCCACGATCAGCACCACGACGCCGGTCCCGAGCACCGCGCGCTGCAGCCACCTCGCGGCGGCACCCAGCACGGTGCCGGGCCGCTTGGGCCGGAACAACAACCACGACGCGGCGCGTGAACCGGCGAGCACCACCGTGACCGTCCAGGCGTTGAACAGTACGGCCGACCCCGTCTGCACTGCCACGGGATCAGCTGTGCCGCACTGCAGTACCGGCCGCGTGGTGGGGACGACGGCGATCACGAAGGCCAACACCCCGGCCAGGTTGAGCAGCGTGTTCTCGGTGTCGCTGGCGCCCTGGTAAACGATCAGCATGGCGCCGATGGCGAACAGCACGCCCACGAACACGGCATGCGCGGTGGTGAAGTAGTAGGCGCTGATCGACGTCTGCCAGCACGTGGCGTGCGCGCGCTCGACGGCCAGCGCGGCACCCAACAGCACGGCCATGACCACCATGCCGCCACGGAGAAACCGGTAGGTGTCCAGCGCTACGTCATTGCCCGTCCGCTTGGCCATGTCTCCAGTATGGGCCGCGATATCCCCCACAAATGCGCGGTACCCCTTGCGTTTCCGCCGAAAACCTAGGCGGCCAGCGACAACCGGGCCGTCCGGAACCGGTGTGCCACCAGCTTGGCGACGCCCGGGTGCCGGCCCAACGGGTCGGTCACCACGTCGGCTCCGCACGTGTACAGCCGGTCCTGGAAGAGGCCGTCGGCCAAGAGGTACGACGCGACGGCGACGCGTTCGGCGCCGTGCTTCCGCAGCCGGGCCACCACGTCGCCCACCCAGTGCGTGCCACTGATCGCGAATGCGAGCTCGACGCGGCTGCCCAGCGTCGCCGACAGCATGGCGCACGTCCGGCGCAGGTCACCGGCTGCACGCGGGTCCGAGGTTCCGGCAGCCGCCAGCACCACGGAATCCGATGGGCGCCAGCCCGATTCGATCAGTCGGTCAGCGAGCACCCGGACCATTGCGGTCGAGGGCCCGAGGGCCGGCGTCACCGTGACGTCCCGGTGGCCGCTTTCGGCGATGCCGGCGGGGATGTCCTTGTGGACGTGGTAGCCCGACGACAAGAAGGCCGGGACGACGACGGCGGGTCCGGGCGGCAGCGTCGACAGCACCTCGGCCGGTGTGGGCCCGAGGACGTCGACGAACGCGGTGTGCACGCGACGGTCCAGC
The DNA here is from genome assembly GCF_045310915.1 of Mycobacterium sp. SMC-17. Taxonomy (NCBI): domain Bacteria; kingdom Bacillati; phylum Actinomycetota; class Actinomycetes; order Mycobacteriales; family Mycobacteriaceae; genus Mycobacterium; species Mycobacterium sp. SMC-17. The sequence continues at coordinate 78,920 of NZ_JBJIAK010000007.1, forward strand.
AGTCCGCTGACCTGCTCGGCCAGCTCGCCGATCATCGCGACACCCGAGCCCTTGCGGGTGCCGTGGGCGACCAGGACGGGGTTCATCGTGCACCTACCGAGTAGTCATCGACCGCCAGCCGGTAGCCACGCTTCACCACGGTCGCGACGATCTCCTTGTCGCCCAACGTGGTTCGTAGCCGCAGCACCGCGGTCTCGACGGCATGGGTGTCCGACCCGCTGCCCGGCAACGCGGCCAGCAGTTCCTGCCGTGACACCACCGCACCGGGCCGCAGCGCCAGCGCCCGCACGATGGACATCCCGGCCGGCGAGAGGTCCTTGACCACCCCGTCGACCACGACGCAGGTACCACGGATCTCGAGATCGTGTCCGGCGGCCCGCAGCTTTCGGGTCTGCAGCACGGGGAGCTCATCGGCGATGTGGCGCGCGAGCGCACCCAGGCGCATGCGCTCGGGGGCGGACGTCGGCACCCCGAGCCGGGCCAGCGGCCGCGCCGTCACCGGCCCGACGCACATGGCGTGCACCGGGCCCCGAAACGCGTCCAGCACTTGATCATTGATGCCGAGCTCGGTCGCGCGCATCAGGGTCGCCGCCACCGCGGGCGCCGAGGTGAAGCTGACGGCGTCGAGCCGGCGCTCGGCGATATCGCTGACCAGCGAGTCGAATGCACCGCCGGACGGCACCGGCTGCCACCGGTACACCCGGATCGGGACGACGTCGGCGCCGGCGCGGCGTAGCTCATCGAGGAACTCGGGGAACGGGTCCCACTCATCGGTGGCGCCGTGCAGCTGCACGGCGATCCGCATGCCGGCGATACCGCCCTGCAGCAGGTAGCCCAGCACCTCGCGGGACGACTCGGAATCGGGTGACCACTCCTCGGGCAGGCCTGCCGCCCGCAGCGCACCGGTGGCCTTGGGGCCGCGGGAGACGATCCGGGCGCGGCTGAGGGCATCGGTCAGTTCGCCTGACACGCCCCAGTCGTCGGCGGCGGACATCCAGCCGCGGAAGCCGATGCCGGTCGTGGCGATCAGGACGTCGGGCGGCACTTCGAGCAGCGCCTGGGTGTTGGTGCGGAGCTCGTCGTCGTCGGGCAGCGGGACCATCGAGATGGCGGGGGCGGCGATCACCGTCGCGCCGCGGCGGCGCAGCAGGGTGCACAGCTCATCGGCACGTCGTGCGGAGGTCACCGCCACCCGAAATCCGGTGAGCGGGGCCCGTTCGGGATCACTCATGCGTTCAGTGAAGGGACAACGTGTTTCCGGCTGGTTACCCGGCCATTGCTCAGCGGTGTCGCCGCCCCGGAAACGGTGACGTTTATGTCACACGCGGTGCTGAACTGGGCTTTTGTGGGCAGAAACCTCACAAGACCTCACCAGACGTCGCCTTCGCGCCAGTCACACGTGATGTCGGCGGTGGTGTCGACCTCAACCGAGACCGGCAGCACGAACAGCGAATGGTCGTCTTCGGGCGTGCGATTGACGCCGGCGGGCGCCAGCACGGACGTCGTGCCCCGCCACGGCAGCCAGCCGCGTGCGGTGTAGATCGGCCGTCCCGCATCCGAGGAACTGAGCGCCCCGATCTCGTAGGCGCCGCGGATCACCTGCTCGACGGCGTCGAGCACCGCCGTGGCCAGGCCCTGGCCCCGCCAGTCCTCGCGGACCGCAACGGCTTCGACGTAGCCGCACCGCAGCGCGGTGTTGCGGTACATCAGCCGGCGTTGGACGACCGCACCGTGCGCGATGATCGCGCCGTGGCGGCAGACCAGCGCATGCATGCCGCCCAGTGAGTGCTCCCAGTCGGCATCCGAGAAATCGCCGTCGTAGGCGTCGATGACCATCTGCCGGGCGCCCTCCCGGGTCTCGGCATCCAGATCAGCGGTGTGGACCAGTCGCGCCGTGTGAACGTTGTGGACGCGGGAGAGATCCGTGGGGTGCACCCCCTCGTTCTACCAGGATTGCGCAGCCTGCGCTGGTGCCTGTGCGGGTTCAGGCGCCAAACGGATGACGCGGCCTGGACCAGTGCATGCGCACGTGCTGACCGGGCCGGATCTGCCCCACTTTGTCGATGTCGTGGTCGGCGACGACACCGATCACCGGGTACCCGCCGGTGACCGGATGGTCGGGGCCGAGGATCACCGGTAAACCGTTGGGCGGCACCTGAATTGCGCCCCGTGTCGCGCCCTCGCTGGGCAGCTGGCGGTCCGGCCAGCGGTGCTGCAGGGGCCGGCCGTTCAGCCGCATGCCGACGCGGTCGCTGCGATCGGTGACGATCCACTCCGTGTGCACCAGGGCGTCGGGGTCGACGAACCAGTCATCACGCGGGCCGGGCACCACCAGCAGCTCCAGCAGGTCCTCGGCGATGGCCGCCACGGGCGCCTGATCCAGCTCCGGGAACTCCGCGGTGTGCGCACCGATGGTCAGCATGTCGCCGACCTGCAGCGGCCGCGGGCCGATCGCGGACATCACGTCGTAGCTGCGGGAGCCGAGCACCGGGTCGACGACGAAGCCGCCGCGGACCGCGACGTAACTGCGCAGACCGGTGTGGGGCGCACCCAGGGAGATCACCTCGCCGTCGTGCGCGTAGTGGATGCTGTTGGTGCCGAACGGGATTCCGTTCGCGGAGGGATCGGCGTCGGCGCCGGTGACGGCCACCGCCACGCCCTCTTTCCCGCCGCCATGGACCCGGGCAGAAAAGCCACCGAACGTCACCTCGATGGTGGCGCGGTCGTTGGGGTTGGCCACCAGCCGGTTGGCCAGCGTGTGTGAGCGGCGATCGGCCGCGCCCGAGCGGCTGACGCCCATGTGGGCCAGGCCGGGCCGGCCCAGGTCCTCGACGAGCGCGAGCGGGCCGGTCTTGAGGATTTCGAGTGTTGCGGTCATGGTCGCGCTCCTAACCGATTGCCCGGAACTGCACGTGCATGCCCGGAATCAGCAACGCCGGCTGCTCCCGTTCGAGGTCCCACAACGTGGCGTCGGTACGGCCGATCAACTGCCAGCCGCCCGGGGTCTCGCGCGGGTAGACGCCGCCGAACTCACCGGCGAGGGCCACCGAGCCCGCCGGCACGCGCGTGCGCGGCTCGCTGCGGCGCGGCACCTGGAGTCGCTCGTCGCCACCGACCAGATAGGCGAAGCCCGGCGTGAAACCGCCGAATGCGACGCGCCACAGCGACCCGGTATGGGCGGCGATCACCTCGTCGGAGGTCAGCCCGGTCAGCTTGGCGACCTCGTCGAGATCGGTGCCGTCGTACACGACGTCGATGGTCACGTCGGCCTGCTGCGGGGCGCTGGCCTCGGTGTTGTCGATTTCGCCGAGGCGGAGCTTGGACAGCCGCTGTGCGGTGGGAATCTGATATCGCGGTGCGGCGAGCTTGATCAGGATGGTCCGCGACGCCGGCACGATGTCGAGCACGCCGGGCAAACCCGCCGTGCGCAGCGTGTCGGTCCACGCCAGGACCTCGGCGGTGCTGTTGAATTCCAGGAGCAGCGCCTGGTCGCCATAGTCGCGGACGGTGCCGAGCATCGTCATGTCAACTTTGTCCACTGTGACGGTCATCACTCCAACCTACCCGCGAGTAGCCGGTAATTAACGCGTCCTTACGCACTCGCCAGAAGAGCCTTAACAACCGCTCAGACAGCAAATTCGTACGTTGGTTCGTGCCGCTTGATGTAGCTGATCACCCGGTACGTCACCGGCAGGAAGATCACCTCGACGGCGGTCTTGTACAGCCAGCCCTGGCCGGTGTAGACGACGAAGTCGTGGAGGGTGCTGATGCCGATGGCGTTGGCGGCGATGGCGCAGAACACCAGCGTGTCACCGAGCTGCCCGGCGAACGTCGAGCCGACCAGGCGAGCCCACAGGTGCTTCTCCTTGGTGCGTTCCTTGATGGCCACCACGACCCACGCATTGATCGTCTGCCCGACGATGAAGCCGGCGAGCCCGGCGATGATCAGCTGCGTGTAGGAGTGCACGACGTTCTCGAAGTGCGCCTGGTTCGGGTAGAAGTCCGCGGCCGGCAGGTAGATCGTCGCCCAGAAGGTCAGGGCGGCAAGGATATTCATGGCGAAGCCGAGATAGATCGCCCGCCGCGCGGCCTTGAAGCCGTACACCTCGGACAGCACGTCACCGATGATGTAGGTGAGCGGAAAGACGATGAAGCCGCCGTCGGTGATGATCGGCCCGAAGGCCACGCCCTTGGTGGCGGTGACGTTCGAAATGATCACCAGGGCCGTGAACACCGCGATCAGGATCGGATAGTAGGCCGATCCGACCTGCGCGAAGCGGGCGTGCTGGTCGGGGCGCTCGGCGACGGTCACGTCGAACATCTTGGCAGGCAGAGCTGCGAGTGCAACCTCAGGCCAGCGCGGCGGTCAGCAGGGGTGGCAGCTGATCGGCCACGGCGGGGTAGGACAGCACCGAGGCGAATGTGATGGCCGCGGACAAATCCTTGTTGGGGAAGACGATCCGGTTGGACTTGGCCTGGCTCAGTTGTGCGATGGTCGGGTCGGCCAGCACCGCGGGCCGCTGTTCGTCGGCGTCGAGCGTCCAGATCAGCACGTCGGCGTCGCGGAACGCCGTGGCGATCTGGTCGCGGGGCACGAAGGCGTGTTGCCCCTTGGTGAACGAGTCGAGTCCGCCCGGCAGGGCGATGCCCATCTCGGTGAGGAAGTCGGTGCGCCAGCCCGCCGGTGTGATCTCGACGCCGTCCGCAGTCGGAAGACCGTTGACGATCAACATCTTTCGGCCACCGAGCCGCGGGTTGGCCTGCCCTGCGCCGGCGAACTTCGCATCGACGCCGTCGATGAGTCGCTTCATGTCGTCGGCCTTGAAGACGGCCTGCCCGATGACGGTGGCCTGTTCTTTCCAGGGCTCGAAGAAGGCGTCCTGGCCGGACTGGGCGATCGTCGGGGCGACCGCCGAGAGCTTCTTGTAGGTGTCGGCGTCCAGTCCCGCGTTGGTGGCGATGATGAGGTCGGGCTTCAGCGCGGAGATCTTGTCCACCTGGATGCCGTCGTTGAGGTTCAGGACGACCGGCTGGGCCGGGCCGAGCGCGGGCTGCGCCCACGGCCACACGGCGAATGGCTGATTCCCGAACCACTCGGTCACCGCGATCGGGACGACGCCGACGGCCAGCAGGTCGTCCTGCCCGGTGAGGCCCGCGCACACGACACTCTTCGGCGGCGCCGGAATGCGGGTGGATCCGAACGCGTGATTGATCGTCACCGACCCGTCGCCGGCGACGGTGCCCGAGGCCGGCGGCTTGGAGCATGCGGCGACCATCGCGGCACCGGCCGCACCGACGGCCAGTGCCAGGAAATTACGGCGCGAGCGGTTCGGGTACACGTCGTGAGTCTTGCATCTGCCTCGCGGAATGGCTCTGCTAACACGCGAACGCACCCGGGGCGGCTGGTGTGTGACGCGCCAGGATGCCGTTACCGACCGAATTCCCGGGATGGTTTGCCGACAACGTAAATATCGATGGCGGGGAAGCTGCGTGCCGATGGGGAAGGGTAAACATACCCTAGGTATGTACCTTATTGGACTATTAGCTGGGCGCGCGTGTGCCGTGGCCCGCCAAACTTTCGGTGGCCAGGTGCTTTCGCGGGCGGGTATCCCAAAAATGGCAGTTAAATGCCGATATGTAACACACGTTTCCCCTGGGGCAGGTGGTCCAGTCGTTACCCGTGGTTTGGCGCATTGGGTTAGCGAGAACCGCGCAATGTCAGTCGTTTGACGTATCGTCGGGCCGCCTGTGGCCATGCTCTAATGGGAACGGACGTCGTTCTTCGGCGGACAAGAGGAATTTGCTGGGAGGCTGCTATGACGATCGATTCGAGCGGGCTGCGCGGCTCGCGGCGACATAGTCGGGCCGAGGTGCGTCAGGGGCTCGGTTCGAAGCGACCGGAGCGCGTCGTCACCCGGCATCTCCCCGAATTGCTCATCGGAATGCGGTGGTTGTTCGACACGGCCCAACCGGACGGCGCGATGGTGAGCGCGGGCGGTCAGATCGTGCGTTCCGGCCGGCGGACGTTGCGGTTCCGGCCGGTCGACTGGCAGGGCCACGCCGTGATCGAGATCGTCGGCCCGGCCGCCGCCGGCGACCCCTCGCCGCGCGCCGAGTTGGAGGCGTACGTCCAGGCTCTCGACGACATGGGTGAAGACGTGGTGGCCAGCTGGATCGGGCGCCGCGGCCAGGTGCGCAGCATCGCTTTGGCCCGTCCCGTGCATCCGACGCTTCGTGCCGCGGTCGACCGTTATGTGGCCGGCTGCGCCGAGCATCCCGGTCAGCAGTGCGCGTGTGGCCGCAGGGCCCGTGACTGCAGCGTGTCGCTGCGCGCGGTGGAGCGGGCGGTGGGCCGTCATCAGGTGGAGTTCGACGCCCTCGCCGGGCCGTGGCCCGATGCGCTGGACCCGTCGGGAGAGCTCGGTCTGGTCGCCGCCGGAATGGTGCCGCAGGTCGCCGAACAAAAAGTGGCCGGAAGCGCCGTCTGACCGTTTCGCCGGTATTACGGCCATAGGTCGTTAAAGCTTCATTTCCCGTTCGGTTATCGCAATGCCCGAACAATCTTTATTATTCCGTTACGGACACTGCGGGGGCGGTGCCCGGCATTAATTGACGGAAGCGTCTTATATGGCGGCGGGAGGTGTCGTTGCGATGACTGCGCGCGTGATCACCGGTCAGTTGTTGGCGGCTCTGGCGGTGGCTGCGTCAGGCCTTTCTGCCCCCGCATCGGCTGACGTCGGAACGGGCCAGATGGCGGCCTGCGCCGAACGCGGCAACCCGCTCGACTGCGTGCCGACGAATGCCGCCGCCAACGCAGCGGAGCTCGCCTATCTCACCGAGCTGCACGGCCGCATGCAGAGCAGCGATGCCGATCTGCTCAAAACCGGGCGCCTGACCTGCAATATGTTCGTGTACGCCGGTCAGCCGACCGGCGACGCCGTCAACGACATCTCCAAGTCCCTGAAGGTGAACAAGGCCTCCGCGACTTTCGTGATGGATATGGCGATGGTGCATCTGTGCCCCGGTTTGAACATCGGCGCCGACGGAGTGCCGCGCCCTCGCTATTGAGATGGCAGTGAATTCACGCCGAACCGGCGCGAAATCGATGTAGGTAAGCGGGCCAGTCCCAGGTATTCAGGAATTCGTTTGCGGCGGAGTAGCCGTTGTCATATAGCCGCTTCCGGTCGGCCTGGGAAATGTCGAAATTCAGGTATCCGATGCCGGCGGCGTCGACCACTATCGTGCGCGCCGCGACGGATGGCTGCCGGAGATAAGTCTGGTCGTGACCGAGCAATGCGGTGTTGATGAGGTTCTCCAGGAGATGCGGGGCTCCGGGCAGATCGATCACCGGTGCCAGACCCGGGCTCGGGTCGCCGTCACCCTGGGCCGGTCGCTGTGCCGTCACAGTGATGCCGAAGCTGGGCCAGCGCGGGACCTTGCCGTCGGTGCGATCCAGCGAGTACATCGGGAAGTTCGACAGCAGCCCGCCGTCGATCAGCGTCGAGGTCGTCCCCGCGGCGCTCGTGATCGTCACCGGCCGGAAGAAGAACGGGATGGCCATGGACGCGCTGACAGCGTCCGCGACGGACTGTTCGTCGGGGTCGAGGCCGTACATCCGGCGGTAGTCCCACGGTAGCCGGACCAGCGTGCCGCGGGTGATGTCGGCGACCGTGACGACCAGGCGGTAGCGCTGCTCCGGCGGCAGCTCGCGGTCGTCGAGCGCCAGATCGCCGAAGGTCCGTACGCCCAGATTGCGCAGCTCGCCGTCGACCCAGTCGTGAATGGCGTCGCCGCGGTACATCCCCTGGCCACGGAAAGCCGTCCAGTACTTGCCGAGCACCGGGATTCGGCTGGTGCCAACGGGATCCAGAAATTTGCGATAGGGCAGGGACATCGCCAGTTCCCGGAGTTGGGCACCGGTGAGTTGGCACCCGGCCGGCTGACGACGGTTCGCGGCGGCGATGACGGCGCCCACGAGGGAGCCGGCCGACGTCCCGGACACCCGGCCGACGCGGTAGCCCGCGTCGCCCAGAGCGACGACGGCCCCGACCAAACCGATTGCCTTGACGCCGCCACCCGACAGCACCAGATCGGCGGTCTTGACCGGGACCGCAGGGGAGTCGTCGGGCCTGTGCGCCATCGGTGACGATGCTAGGTGAACGCCCGCGGTTAGCCTTGGACGGCAACGGATTGTGACGGCGGAGCGGGCGCTCGTGGCGGTGTGGCGGGCGTTACTCGGCCACTCAGCCGATTCTTAGGCGCAGACTAAGCCGCCCTCAGTACCCGTCCCTAATGTTGCTGGCACAACGAGGGATTCACCGGAGAGGGGGTGGCGAATGGAGCATCGGTACTGTGACCGCATGTTGGCGGCACGCGCGTTTGTATTGGCAATGTCCACGATTCTTCTCGTCCCCACCGCGGTGGCATCCGCAGACGACGATGCGCCCCCGCCCGGGCCACCGCCGGTCTCGTTCACGATGACCTCCGGGGCACCGATTCGGGACGGCGCCACCTACGGCGTCGGCACGGTGATCGTCGCGCACTTCGCCGCTCCGGTCGATGAGGCCGCCGCCGCGCGGGATCTGGTGGTGACCGCGAACCCGCCGGTTGCCGGGTCGTGGCACTGGGTGAACAACACCACCGCGCACTGGCGCCCGCCGCAGTACTGGGCGCCGGGCACCGTGGTGTCGGTGGCCGGGGGCCCGACGTTCAACATCGGCGCGTCCCACGTGTCGATCGCCGATGACAAGACCAAGAAGGTCACCGTCTACGACGGCGGCGCACTGGTGAAGACCATGCCGACCTCGATGGGGCGCGGCGGCACCGAAACCGTCAACGGCAAGACGCTGAGTTTCTGGACCCAGCCGGGGGTTTACACCGTGCTCGACAAGAGCAATCCGGTGGTCATGGATTCGTCGACGTACGGCCTGCCGATCAACAACCACCTCGGGTACAAGGAGACCATCCCGTACGCCGTGCGCGTCAGCACCGATGGTGTGTACCTGCATCAGCTCGACGCGACGGTGTGGGCTCAGGGCAACACCAACACCAGTCACGGTTGTCTGAACCTGAACCACGACAACGCGCAGTGGTTCTACAACTTCTCCGTACCCGGCGACGTGGTCGAGGTGCGGAACACCGGCGGCAAGCCTTTGGAGCTGTGGCAGAACGGCGACTGGAGTGTGCCGTGGGACCAGTGGTGATAACGATGCGATCAAAGTTGAATCTCGGTCGCGTCGTTGTGACGCACGCCACAACGCATTAGGTACACTGGTCAGTGTCACGGCAAAAGGCCTAGTCACGACCGGTACTTAGCCGATAAAATTAGATAGCTGGAAATATCAGTTTGAGGTCAGGAGTGGTCGTGGGAGCAGTAGCGCATTTGCCGAACCAGTTCGAGTCGGCACAGCCGGCGGCGGACGCATCGTTGATGGATCTGCTGTCGACGTGTTCGGGCATCATCGAGTCGACCTTCGCCGACCGCATCCGCGAACTCGGTGGCACGGAAGCCGAAATCCACCAGCTGTCGGGTTCGGCGGCCTACGCGGTGTTCGCGTGGTCCACGGGCCGCGGCTTCGGCGCCTGATTCCGTAGCCCGGCAGCGCCGCGGTGCTGCCAGGGCCCGGCCGGCCCGCCATTCCAACCCCTACTCACGCTTGTGCCCGTCTCCGAGCGACAACCTCGTCGCGCGGAGGCGGGCATTTTGCGTGCCAGGGGTACGTGCGCTGCTCCCGTACCGGCCGGCTTCGCGAATGTGTGCGTGAGTTCAATCGTGACGGCGATCTGACGCCGCGATCGAACCCAGGGACCGTCGGCGGCCGGAGAATGTCCCTGGCTGCAGTCGGGATGGCCGTCGGTGCCTCGTGACTGAAACGACGTATCTCGCAATTGGGGAGTTCTCTACAGAACAAAAACGCCGCGCTGAGAGGCGATCTCAGCGCGGCGCTTTTCGGTACGACGGGTCAGACGGTCGCGTCGACCTTCTCGGCGGGGGTCGGCCACGGCACCGGCTTCGGCCGCTGACGCACGATCTGCGGCCACCAGAACCACTTGCCCATGAGGGCGGCGATCGACGGCATCATGAACGACCGGACGACCAGGGTGTCGAACAGCAGGCCCAGGCCGATCGTGGTGCCCACCTGGCCGATGATGCGCAGCTCGCTGATGATCATCGACGACATGGTGAAGGCGAAGACCAGGCCGGCGTTGGTGACCACCGAGCCGGTGCTGCCCATCGCGCGGATGATGCCGGTGTTGAGGCCGGCCTGAATCTCTTCCTTGAAACGGGCGACCAGCAGCAGGTTGTAGTCCGCGCCGACGGCCAACAGGATGATCACCGACATCGGGATCACCATCCAGTGCAGCGGTAGCCCGATGAGGTACTGCCAGATGAGGATCGACATACCCAGCGACGCGCCGAGCGAGATCGCCACCGTCGCCACGATCACCGCCGCCGCCACCACCGCCCGGGTGATGAGCAGCATGATGACGAAAATCAGTGCGAGAGCGGAGATTCCGGCGATCATCAGGTCGTAGTCGGAACCCTCGGCCATGTCACGGAAGGTCGCCGCGCTACCGGCCAGGTAGATCTTCGAGCCCTCCAGGGGAGTGCCCTTGATCGCCTCCTTGGCGGCCAGCTTGATGGCATCGATGTGCGAGATGCCTTCGGGCGTAAGCGGATTGCCCTCGTGCTGCACGATGAACCGCACCGACTTGCCGTCCGGCGAGATGAAGTTCTTCATGCCGCGCTTGAAGTCGGCGCTGTCGAAGGCCTCCGGCGGCAGGTAGAACGAGTCGTCGTTCTTCGACTTGTCGAAGGCCTCACCCATGGCGCTGGAGTTCTTCTGGCCCTCGGCCTGCTGATCCAGCTGCCCCTTCTGGGTGGCGTACATCATCTGCATGTACTTCTTCATGTTCTTCATGGTCTCGATCTGCGGAGGCATGACCGTGACCATCTGCTTCGTCAGCGCGGACATCTTGTCCATGTCCGGAATGACGGACTGGAAGTCATCCGTCATGGTGTCGATGCCGTCGAGGGTGTCGAACACCGACCGCATGGACCAGCAGACCGGGATGTCGTAGCAGTGCGGTTCCCAGTAGAGGTAGTTGCGGATCGGCCGGAAGAAGTCGTCGAAATCGGAGATGTGGTTGCGCAGATCTTCGATGTCGTACAACATGCCGTGCATCTTGCCGACCATGCTGTCCATGACGGTCGACATCTGGACCGTGATGCCCTGCATCTTGGTCATGGTGTCGATGCTCACCTGGATGTCACCGATCTGCTTCTGCATATCGTTCATCATGTCCTGCTGGTACTTCTGGTTCATGACCTGCGTGGTGCTCTGCATGCCCAGCTGGAACGGGATGGTCGAGTGCTCGATCGGCGTGCCCTCGGGCCGTGTGATGGCCTGCACCTGAGCGATACCGGGAACGGCCACAATGGCTTTCGCGATCTTGTTGATCACGAGGAAGTCCGCCGGGTTGCGCAGGTCGTGGTCGGTCTGGACCAGCAGTAGGTCGGGATTCATGCGGGCCGGGGAGAAGTGCCGGGTGGCGGCCGCATAACCCTCGTTGGACGTGAGGTCCGCGGGCATGTACTGGCGGTCGTCGTAGCTCGTCTTGTAGCCGGGGATCGCCACCAGGCCGACCAGCGCCACCGCGATGGTGGCGACGAGGATCGGGCCCGGCCAGCGGGTGATCGCCGCACCGATCTTGCGCCAGCCCCGCACCCGCATCGCGCGCTTGGGTTCGAGCGTCTTGCCCCACTTGGTGACCACGGTGATGAGGGCCGGGCCGAGTGACAGCGCGGCGAACACCACGGTGACCATGCCGATGGCCAGGGGGATGCCCAGCGTCTGGAAGTACGGCAGTCGAGTGAAGTGCAGGCAGTACGTCGCGCCGGCGATCGTCAGACCCGAACCGAGAATGACGTGCGCGGTGCCGTGATACATGTCGTAGTAGGCGTCCTCTTTGGACATGCCCGCGGTGCGCGCTTCCTGATACCGGCCGATCAGGAAGATGGCGTAGTCGGTCGCCGCCGCGATGGCCAGCATCGGCAGCAGGTTGGTGGCGAACGTCGAGAGGCCGATGATCTTGTAGTAGCCGAGCACGGCCACCAGGCCGCGCGCCGCCCCCACCAGCACCATGACGATGAACAGCTCGATCAGCACCGTGATGATCGACCGGTACACCAGCAGCAGCATGATGATGATGACCGCGAACGAGACGGCCTCCATGATCTTCAGGCTGCGGTCACCGGCGACGTTCATGTCGGACGCCTGGGCGGCCGCACCGGTGACGTAGCTCTTGACGCCCGGCGGCGCGGGGACGCTCTTGAGGATCTTGTCGACGGTCTCGACGGACTCGTTGGCGAGCGATTCGCCCTGATTACCGCGCAGGTAGACCTGCACGTAGGCGGACTTGCCGTCGGCGCTCTGCGAGCCCGACGCGGTCAGCGGGTCGCTCCAGAAATCCTGGACGTGCTCGACGTGCGCGGTGTCGGCCTGGAGCTTGGCGACGATCTGGTCGTAGTACGCGTGGGCGGCGGCGTCCAGCGGCTGCTCGCCCTCGAGCACCACCATGGCCGAGCTGTCGGAGTCGAATTCCTTGAAGTCGGAACCGATCTGCTTCATGGCGATCATCGACGGCGCGTCGTGCGGCGACATGGAGACCGAGCGCATCTTGCCGACCTCGTCGAGCGGCGGGACGATCGTGCTCAGCACCACGACGATGCCGATCCAGGCCAGGATGACCGGGACGGCGAGCGTGCGGATGACCCGCGGGATCAGCGGCCGGTGCGGTGCCTGCCCGGCCTTGGGAAACGAGTCGGTCGGGGTATCGAGGCTGTGGTTGCTCATGCGGATTTCACCAGGCAGAAGGTCTGGGCGTGCACGCCCGTGGAGGTGCGGGTGTCTTTGAGTTCGTCGTCGACGTGGACGGTGCAGGTGATGGAGTCACCGTCGCCCTGGGCGACGATGTTCGGCGACGCTGCCGGTGCGGTGGTGGACAGGGTGAGCTTCCAGGGCAGGGGCGCGTGGTCGATGCGCTGGGGCTTGGCGTCCAGGTCGAGGTAGTTGATGTCGGCGTAGCTGCCGGTGCCGGTGATCTCGTAGGTGACGACCTTGGGTTTGAACGGTTTGGCATCGTCGGCGAAGTTGCGTGGGGTGACGATGACGGGGTTCTGGCCGAAGTAGGTGCGTACGCGCTGCACGGTGAAGCCGGCGACGAGGGCCACGGCGAGGATGAGCAACGGGATCCACGCCTTCTTGAGCGCATTGCCGATCACGCTGCGATCTCCTTGGTCACGCTGACCTCCCCGTCCTTGTTGCTCGACATGCCTTGGCGGACCGTGTGAGCTGGGGCGTTGCGCACCGCTTGTGCGGCACCTCCAGCTGTGTCACATTTCAATCTGCCGATCGGCAGACTCAGCGTATCCACCACGGTAAACTTAGACAAGTTAAGCGAATCAATTGATGCAGGTCGGTGCCCACATCGGGGTTTCCCGTGTGACGCAGGTGACGTCGCCGCAACAGCGGTGACCGCCGCTACACGACGACCGGTTCGGGTCGGCGTTGAACAGGGAGCGAGGATTGGCCAAATCGGTGGGGCCACGCGGATCGGCGCGGGCACGGGTGATCGAAGCCGCCCTGGCGTTGTTTGCGGACCACGGCGTGAACGGCACATCGTTGCAGATGATCGCCGATCACCTCGGGGTCAGCAAGGCTTCCGTGTACTACCAGTTCCACTCGAAGGACGACATCGTGCTTGCCGTGATCCGGCCGGTATTCGCCGAACTCGATCAACTGGCCACGGCGATCGAGGCCGCGGAGAGCGCGGCGGCACGGCAGGAAGCCGCGATCACGGGTTTCGTCGAGCTCGCGGTCCGGCACCGGCGCGTGACGGCCGTCTTCTATCGCGACCCGGCCATCGACACCCTGGTCAAAACCCACGAGGAGTGCAGCGCCATCAACCAGCGCCTGCGCAAGGTGCTGGGCATGGACAGCGCGGATACCGAGACCCGGGTGACCATGTCGCTGGTCACCTCGGGCGTCTACGGCAGTGCGATGGATCCCGACTTGCAGGACATCCCCGACGACGAACTCCACCGCATCTTGTTGCAGTCCGCGCGGCGGCTGCTTGCGGTGGAGGAGCGGGACGCTATTCGGCGATGAAGACCGGGATCAGCCGGTCGGTCTTGGTCTGGTACTCGGCGTAGGGCGGGTAGGCCTCGACGGCCCGGTCCCACCATTCCTGCCGTTCCTCACCCTCGAGCTCACGTGTCGTCAGCTCGTAGACCTTGTCGCCGTCCTGCGCGGTGATCTGCGGGTGGGCCTTGACGTTGTGGTACCACGACGGGTGCTCGGGGGCGCCGCCCTTGGATGCCACGAGGGCGTAGCGGCCGTTGTGCTCGACGCGCATCAACGGCACGAGACGCTTCTTGCCGGACTTGGCTCCGGTGGTGGTGAACAGGACCACCGGCCGATCGAGGATCTGCACACCATCGGTGGTGCCCTGCGCGAGAATCTGTTCGGTCTGCTTGCGCACCCAGTCGGTGGGGCTCAGTTCATGTTCGGTCACGTCGATTCCCAACGGATTGAGGAAGCCGGGTTATTCCGGTCACGACCGATTCTTCCCGGTCGGCGGGCATCGGGGGAGTCCTCGGCGGAAATCCCGTGGGCGCCCGCGAAAGTCGCCGCGTCCGGAGACCTGGGCCAGGACCTAGTTGACGAATCGCTGGGCGCGAGCGGGTGCCGACGAGGTGGCGCGCGCCTGCCGGTAGCCGACCAACCCGCCAGCGGCGGTGAGCGTGATGATGCCGGCGAACCCCGGGACGGCGACCGCCGCCACCTCACTGAGGCCGGCGGCCCGCAGGTAGTCCGGATAACCCGGCCGGAAGTCCTTCGACGCGACGAGGTGCGACTCGGCGGCGAAGACGCTCCGGGGCTGGACCGGCGGGACCGGCTTGTCGGTGGTGCCCGGAGCGCCCGGCGAGATGTCGCGTGGCAACGAATCAGTGCTTGCGGCAAAGGTTTTCGGCAGCTGGGACGAGCTCTGCGGGAAGGACCGGCTGTCCGGTGGCAACTGGATGGCGGGCATGCCCGGCGTGTATTGCAGGAACGGCAGGTTGGACGCGGCCGTCGCCAACTCGCGGACGGTGGTCTCGATGGGGTTGATCAGGGCGTCGGCGAAGACGGGTAGTGCCGCGAGACCCGGAATCGGGACCGCGTCGACGACCGTCGGGATGGTGGTCTTGACGAGGTCGAGTGCGGTCAACGGAACCTGGGCCGCGGCCAGCGGCAGCTGCGCCAGCGGGGGCTTGGACTCGGTCGCGGGGCCGGTGTCCTGGCTGTTCTTCGTCGGTTCCGGAGTCAGAGCCGCCGACGGCTGCGGTGCCCCGGTGTTTGCCGGCGCCGGCGCGGAGAACGTCGACGAGCCGCCGGGGGTGAGCAGCGGAGCGTTCTGACCGGGCTTGGGCTTGACGCCCGGCACGAGGCCCGTCAGCGGTGCACCGCCGATGACGCTGGTCGGGTGCTGGATGATGCGGGTGAACTGGCCGACCATGCCGCCCAAGGTGGTTTGCAGGTTCGGTGACGAGCTGCCGCCGGTCGTGGAGCCGGTGGTGGTCGACGATCCCGTGGTCGTGGAGCCGGTAGTGGTGCTGCCACCGGTCGTCGACGAGGTGTCCGAGCCGGTGGTGGTGCCGCCGGTGGTCGTGCCCGTCGTGGTGCCTGTGGTGCCCGTGGTGCCGCCGGTGGTCGAGCCGCCCGAGGTCCCTGTGCTGGAGCTGCCGCTGTCGGTGTCGGCCAATGCCACGACGGCTGCGGGGCCCAGCGCCAGCAAACCCGCTGTTACGAGGCTGGAGGCGGCGAGCAGCCGCGCGTGGGGCATCACGCGGAGATCACCTCCCCTTTTCTGACCAAAGTGCAGTATGTCACACGCGTCTGACCATTACCTATGAACAAAGTAAGGCCTACTCCGGCGTCAATTGATGCGGGGTTTTCTCGACGTCCGACGGCGGGTCGAGTTGGTGATGACAGGGCTCGAAACGGCCGATCTTCGGCCAGGTATTGACGCCACATTCAATTTGTGTCAAAAGGTGCAAATGGGGCGAATGTGACTACTGGTGTTATTGAGTTGAAGCTCCCGTAAGAAAAGGAGACAGAATTTCAGCCCGGTCTCAGAGATCAAGGTAGCGAAACGCATAGGGTTCGAACGGTTATCGGTCCGTGTTGTTTTTGTGACTTTTGTAGCCCACCGTTACCGAAGTGAAACCAGTGCCCAGTGTGGCGCCGAGCACTCAGGAACAGGGAGCGTGCTGATGACCGCAACTACTGAAGTGACGTACCGCAGACGACCGGTGGCCGCCCGCCCGGGCCGGCCGAAGACCGGAAGGACCCAGGTCGGCTCGGTGGATGTCATCGCGACGTCCGCCGCGGTGCTGCGACCTGTCGTGGTGGCCGGCGCCATCGTGGCCGCCGCCCTCATGTGGGGACCGCGCGCGCAGGCCGACGTCGTCCATGACGCGCTCAATGATGTCGGCATCGGCAACAACGGACCCGTCAGCAACGCGATCGCCGAGGTGGGTGCCTCGATCTGCCCGCTGCTGGTGCAGCCGGGTAGTCAGATGGCCAGCACGGCAACCCAGATGAGCGGCAACGGCGGCATCGCCCCGCCGCTGGCCGGGTTCGCCACGCAGGTCGCGATCCAGACTCAGTGCCCCGCATTCATGACGGCGCTCGCCAACGGCAACATCCCGGCCCTGATGAACGGCGGCCTGCCGGTGACGCCGCCGGGGCTGCCCTCTGTGCCGTCGGTCGGCCTGCCGAACCTGTCGGGCGCGACGGCTGCGGTTCCGGGCACGCTGGGCGCGGCGACGACCCCGGTGTCGAGCGTCGTGGGCGCGGCGACGGCCCCGCTGCCGGGCACCTTGGGGGCCGCGACGGCACCACTGCCGGGCACGCTGGGCGCTGTTACGGCACCCCTGCCGGGCACGCTGGGGGCCGCGACGGCTCCGGTCTCCGGTGCGCTCGGTGCGGCGACCGCCCCGGTGGCTTCGGCGCCGGGCCTCACCGCCCCGGCGGTAACGGTGCCCACACCGGGTCTGCTGGCTCCCGCGACGCAGGCGCCGCTGCAGCTGGCGTCCTCGCCGGTCGTTCCGGCGATACCCGGCTACTGATTCTGATCCCGCCTACGGGAACGCATTGAGGGCTGTGGCTTCGAAAAGCCACAGCCCTCAATGTTGTTGCGCTAGTTGTCAGCTGTCGTGGCTGCTGCTGCTGCTCGACGCGTGCGACGCGCTGCCGCCCTCGGGGGCGCGGTGCTTGCCGCCGGTCGAACCCGCGGGAACGGAGACCGAACCGCTCGCGCCCTCGGGAGCGCTGTGCTTGCCGCCCTTCGCGGACTTGTCGGTCTTCTTGGACTTGCCCGAGGTGGCCTTCGCGGACTTGTCGTCGGTCGACTTGTCGGCGCCCTTGGTCTCGGTGTCCTTGGCGCCCGAGTCCTTGGCATCGGTGGTCTTGGTCTCGGTGCCCTTGGTGTCGGTCGACTTGGTGTCGGCGCCCTTGGTCTCGGCCTTCTCGTCGGTCTTGCCGGCGGTCTTGCTGGTGTCCTTGGCGTCCGTCTGGCTGTCCGTGGGGGCGCCGGCGGTTTCCGTCGTCTTACCGGTGTCGGTGCCCGTGGGCGTCGTGCCCGGTGTGCCGGATTCGGGCGACGTCGCACCGGTGGCCTTCGGCGTCTCCGCCTCGGCGGCGGCGGGCTTGGCCGTCAGCGACAGCGTCTGGGTGGTCGGCAGCGTCGTGGTCGAGGCCAGCGTCTTCAGCGACGTGGTGGCGGCCAACGGCGTTGCGGCCAACGGGAATCCGGACAGGATGGCGCCCGGCAGCGCCTGCAGTCCGGCGATGAGGGCACCCGGCAAGGCGCTGATCCCCTTGATGATGGTGGCCGGCAGCGTGCTGAGGTTCTGCAACGCGGCGATCGCGGTGTTGATCGCGGTGGTGATGAGCACCGGGATCTTCGCGGTCGTGCCGTTGAAGAAGGTGGCGTTGATCGCGTTGATGCCCTTGATGATGGCGTTCGGCGCCGCGATCAGGGTGTTGACGATCGGCAGGAGCGTCTGGTTGTAGATCGCCTTGTTGATGGTGTTCAGGCCGGTGATGATCGCGTTCGGGCCCTGGATCAACTGCGCGACGAACGGCCCGACGGTCTGGTTGTAGATCGCGGCGTTGAGCGTGTTGATGGCCTTGATGAACTCATTCGGGCCGGCGATGAGGTTGTTCAGGAACGTCTGGTATGCCGTGAACGGCAGCGAGATCAGCTGGAGCAGATCGGCCGGGAAGGCGGTCAGGTAGTACTTCTCCGCGTAGGTGGACACGTGGGACACGGTGGCCACAGCGGAATGTGCCGCCTGCAGGGAGTGCGGCGCGGGCAACGGTGCCGCGGCTCCTACCGAGGCGACGACGCACACCGAGCACATTCCGGCAACGAGAGACGAAGGCAGTGCGTTGTGCCGAACAGCGATTTGCATGATGGACCCCGGATTCAGTGAGGCAGAGCGGAATTAGGCGGTCTGAAAGTAGCGGAAAGACGGAGGTGCCTCTAGCCGAGCAAAAACCCCCATCGGCCGCCTGACCAGGCAATACGTGCACTATTTCCCTGCCCGGGTAAATAAATCAAGCTGAAGTTTTCCAAGAATTCATCCAGGCCCGGCCGCTGTGACGGCCACATCATTTGCCGGCGGTGCGGTGTGGGCGCTCGCCGAACCGGTCACGGTGTGATGTGGTGGTGACGATGTCCGACTTCAGATTCCGTGCCGGGGGGCTGGCTGCCGCGACGCTGACGGGTGCGGTGTTGGCGCTGGCCGGAAGCCCGTTGGTGGTGGCCGAGCCCGCGACGGACGCCCAGGGGTTCCTCGACTCGACGGCGCGCTGCCCGACGGGCGATACCGCGGTCGCGTTCGGCAGTACCGCATCGTCACGGGTCGCCGTCTGCAGGAGCGCCGGCGGAGAGTACCAATATCGCGGCGTCCGGATCAGCGACGGCGCGAAGCTGATCGTCGCCGCGAGCGCGGACGGCCGCGGCGGCTACACCGCGACGAGCGATGGCATCACCTATACCGTCAGCGCGAAATCACTTGATATCAGCGCGGGTTCGCAGTCCATCCGGTCCGAGCCCATGACCTTTTTCCGCAGCGGCGGGCCCCTGCCCGGAGCCGCGGCCGCCACGCCTGCGCCGGCTGCGCCACCGGTGGGTGCGCCGCCCACACCGGTCACCGGAGCTCCCGCGCCCGTACCGACCACGCCGTTGCCGCCGCCGTTGCCGGCGGAGGTCGGCGGTTCCCGCGCGGGCGGGCACTGACAGCAGGCCTCAGGCCGTCCGGGTGTCCCCGGGCTTGGCGGGGTGAATACCGCAGCTGCACGCGCTGATCGATGGACAGGTGCACTGCATGCCCCATTCGACGACCGCGCGCGCGAGGTGCAGTTCGGCGATCTTGGCGTCGATCTCGGCAAGCTTGGTCTCCGCGAGCGCGCGGCTGGCCGGGCGCCCGGGCGCGTCGTCGGCGAACAGCAGCTGGATCTCATCGAGAGAGAACCCCGCCGTCTTGCACACCCGGATGACGTTGAGGCGATCGATGACGGTGTCGTCGTAGCGGCGCTGCCCCCCGGCGCGTGCCGGCGCCGGGATGAGGCCGATCTGTTCGTAGTAGCGCAGCGTCGTCGCGGCGACGTCGGTGCGCGCCGACACTTCGCCGATGGTGAACGTGGCCATGACACTCCTGGTTCGGCCTTGACTTGAAGCCAACTCTAAGTCGTTGACTGTCCGTATGGCTACCAACACACAGCGATCAGACATCAGTGAATTGGGCAGGACCCGCTACGCAATGCTCCGGAGCTATCGGCGCGACGGCGAGCCGGTCGATACGCCGATCTGGTTCGCCGTCGAGCAGGATTCGATCGTGTTCCGGACCAAGCGCGGTCCGAAAACCGCACGGCTGCGCGCACATCCGCAAGTCGAACTGACGGCGTGCGACTACCGCGGCCGAAAGCGCAGCGGCGCAACCGTATTCACCGGCACGGCGACGATCCTCGAGGATGGGGCCGCGGCCGAGGCCAACCGGGTGTTGCACCGGCGCTACGGGTGGCAGTGGAATCTGGTGCCGCTGATCAGGATTCCGGGAGTGACCCAGGTGCACGCCGGGCTGCCGTGGCGGGAAAAGTGGCAGAAGGCGCGGAACCGCGGTGTCTGGGACGACAGCGCGATCGTGCGCATCGACTTCAGCGCCTGACGTTCGATCCTGTGCCCAGACAGGAATCAAGACTGACAAAAAGCACGGTGCCGACACCAGATTGGTGTCGGCACCGTGTTGGAGGTCGAAGCGGTCAGAAGGCCGGCGTCGCCATCTGCGTCTTACGACGGTGGTGGAGCAGGGCACTCAGCCAGCGGAGATCGATCAACATGTTCAGTTCCTGTCTTACGCGGACTTCTTGGTGAGGAACGGCAGCAACCGGCGACGCTCGTACATGCTGTCCGAGAAGTGGTGCAGCGCTTCCGAGACGGAGGTTGCGGTCGGGAAGGCGGACTCTGCGCCGCAGGCCAGCAGTGCGGTCGAAACCGGCTGGGATGCGATGAGAGACCACTCGTTGCCTGCTGCGATGCAGCTGTCGTTGACCTTGTCGAGCAGTTCGACGCAGGACACTGCGAACGAGGTGACCCCGCTCAGGTCCAGGATGAACGGCTTCTCTGGGAGTACGCAGCGCCGTGCCTGCGCTGCAACCAGGTCCACATCGGTTTCGTCGATGACTCCGGTGACGGTGAGCACCGTCGCCAGTTGACGGCACTGGGCGCGCACCTCGGCGTCGCCGCAGGCGACCGCCGGATTGCCATAGCGGAAAGCGGCAGACGTTGTTGCGTCGCCGGTGGCCTTGCCTGTCACTACAGCCATGTGATGCCTCCCTTCGATGTTGCCGGACGCCCGACAGCTGTGTCGTTTCTCCGGCTCGAGATCGAAGTTATGTGGCCAAGTTAAGGTACCGGGGAGTAAGTCCTAAATCATCGCTAAGAAGTGTGATTGCTCCAGCTAGCAAACATGATCTCAGCGGGGTAACGGTCACGGACGGCGCATCTGATGGCCGTGGTACCCGACCCACGGCGAATAGTCGGCGATGAGAGGCTCCTGCGGCGGCCGCAATTCCTCCGGCACGTGCTGCAAATTGATCCTGATGCGGTACCAGATCGAGCTGGGGCCGCGCATGCCGTCGACCAGAACATCTATGGCTTCCAGCGCAGATGCCGCTTCCGGATGCTTCGCCCGCCATTCGTCGAGCGCGGCCATCGCCTCGTCGCGCGTCTTTGTCCGGGCCACCTCGATGAGCGGCATCTGCGACGCCCGGCGTCCGTCGGCCGACGCGCCACCCCCGGATTTCTCGGTTTTGGGCATCGGACCCAGTTCTTCGGCCAGCGCCAGCAACCCCTCCAGGCCGCCGGCAGCGTCGTCCATCCCGGCCCAGGGGTCACCGAATTGCGCGTACCGGCCGGGCACCGTCGCCACGGTGAACTCCTCGGGACGGCAGCCCGGAACCTCGTCCCAGAACAGCGGTGTCGAGACGCGGGCGTCGGGCCGCGACCGCACCGAGTAGGCCGACGCCACCGTCCGGTCCTTGGCGTTCTGGTTGAAGTCGACGAACACGCCCTGGCGTTCCTCTTTCCACCAGCGACTGGTCGCCAGGTCGGGCACCCGTCGCTCCACCTCACGGGCCACGGTCTGGGCCGCCAACCGCACCTGCTTGTACGGCCAGTTCCGCTCGATCCGGGCGTAGATGTGGAAGCCCCGCGAGCCGGACGTCTTGGGCCAGGCCGTCAGCCCGTAGTCGGTGAGCACGTCGCGGACGACAGCTGCGACGTCGAGGATCTGCGGCCACTCGACACCCGGCATCGGATCGAGATCGACGCGCAGCTCGTCGGGGTGTTCCAGGTCGTCGGCCCGGACCGGGTGGGGATTGAAGTCGATGCAGCCCAGGCCGACGGCCCACACCAGCCCGGCGGCCTCGTCGATGACGGCTTCCTTCGCGGAGGTGCCCGACGCGTATTTCAGCTCGGCGACGTCGATCCAGTCCGGCCGCTTCTCCGGTGCCCGCTTCTGAAAGATCGCTTCCTGGGCAATGCCTTTCACGAACCGCTTCAGGATCATGGGCCGCCGGGCCACGCCGCGCAGCGCGCCGTCGGCGACGGCGAGGTAGTAGTTGACCAGGTCGAGCTTGGTCACGCCCGGTTCGGGAAAGATCACCTTGCCGGGGTTGCTCACGACAACCTCGCGCCCACCCACCTCGAGGGACCGCGAGTCACCCATGAAGTCATCGTAATTGGCCCGAGAATTGGGGCTGGAGTTCTGGCCGCGTTACCCGCGGTGTCACCTATGGTTGGCTCATGGCGAAGCTGACCGACCTCCCGTCACAGGTGGCAAACAAGGTTCAGGAAACTTTGGAGAAGTCGGTCGGTAAATATGTCGACCGCGGCGCCGCCGAATTGCACTACGCCCGGAAGATGTTCGAAGCGGGTGCGCTCAAACTCGAATCGCCACAGCACATCGCGGCGATGCTGGCCGACATCGTCCGGTGGGGTGAGATCGGTATGGTCCCGGCGCTCAACGCGCGCCGCACCCCGCACCGCACCGCCGTCATCGACGACGACGGCGACATCACCTTCCAGGAGTTCGACGACGCCGTGAACGCGACGGCCAACGCGTTGCGCGCCAAGGGTGTTCAGGCCGGCGAAGGTGTGGCCATCCTGGCCCGCAACCATCGGTGGTTCCTGATCTCGGTGTACGGCGCGGCGCGGGTCGGCGCGCGAATCATCCTGATGAACACCGAATTCTCGGGTCCGCAGATCAAGGAGGTCTCCGAACGCGAGGGCGCGCAGCTCATCATCTACGACGACGAGTACGCCGACGCCGTCGCGCTGTCCGAGCCGCCGCTGGGCAAGCTGCGGGCCCTGGGACACAACCCCGACAAGGCGGAACCGTCGGGCAGCCTCGATGAATCCCTGGCCGACGTCATCGCCCGGACCAGCAGCCTCGCGCCGCCGAAGGTCGCGAAGCCCGCGTCCATCATCATCCTGACCAGCGGCACCACGGGAACGCCCAAGGGCGCCAACCGAAGTGCCCCGCCGTCGCTGGCCCCGGTGGGTGGCGTGCTGTCGTCGGTGCCGTTCAAATCGGGTGAGGTCACCAGCCTGCCCGCGCCGATGTTCCACGCGCTGGGCTACCTGCATTCGACCATCGCCATGCTGCTGGGCAGCACGTTGGTGTTGCGGCGCCGGTTCAAGCCGGCGACCGTACTCGCCGACATCGAGCGGCACCGGGTCACCGCCATGGTGGTGGTGCCGGTGATGCTGTCGCGCATCCTCGACGAACTGGACAAGACGTCACCGAAGCCGAATCTGTCGAGTCTGCGCATCGTGTTCGTGTCGGGGTCGCAGCTGGGATCCGAACTGGCGACGCGCGCGCTCAAAGATCTGGGCCCGGTGATCTACAACCTCTACGGGTCAACCGAGATCTCGTTCGCCACCATCGCGCGTCCGCAGGACCTGTCGATCAACCCGGCGACGGTCGGCCCGGTGGTCAAGGGCGTCCGCGTGAAGATCTTCGACGACAACGGCAAGGAAGTGCCGCAGGGCAGCGTCGGGCGCATCTTCGTCGGCACCACATTCCCGTTCGAGGGGTACACCGGCGGCGGTGGCAAGGAGATCATCGACGGGATGCTGTCGTCGGGCGACGTCGGCTACTTCGACGAGCGCGGACTCCTGTACGTCAGCGGCCGTGACGACGAGATGATCGTCTCCGGCGGCGAGAACGTGTTCCCCGCCGAGGTCGAGGACCTGATCAGCGGACACCCCGACGTGGTGGAGGCGACCGCGATCGGCGTCGACGACAAGGACTTCGGCGCGCGGCTGCGGGCCTTCGTCGTCAAGGTCGACGGGGCGACGGTCACCGAGGACGACATCAAGGCCTACGTGCGAGATCACCTGGCGCGCTACAAGGTTCCGCGCGAGGTCATCTTCCTCGACGAGTTGCCGCGTAACCCCACGGGCAAGATCCTCAAGCGCGCGCTGCGCGACATGGACGTCTAGTCGCCTAGTTGTTGACGTACCAGGACAGGCAACCGGGCTTGTCGTGGCACGCGATGATGGCGCCCGCGTCGGGAGCCGCGCCGCGCACCTTGGGGGTGTTGCGCGCCGGCAGGTTGCAGTTCACGACGTAGGGGTTCCACGGGACGACGCCGTCGACGCACGGTTCCCCGGTCGCATGCAGCGTTACGGTCGGGTTGCGCAGCGCCGTCGGCAGGATCGTGAACGCGATCGCGACGGCCCCGATGAACACCAGTCGCAGCGCGCGCGACGCTCGTGTCGCCAATACTCGTGTGGTCATGATCATCACCACCAAAAATGTTTCCGTCTACGTCAACGGTACACCTGGGTGGATGCCCGCAGACAGTAGGGAAAACCCCCATTTCTGCACTGAAATGGGGGTTTTCCGACCGTCGGCGAGTGCCGGCTACGGGTCGCGGGGCAGGCCCAGCAGCCGCTCGGCGATGATGTTCAGCTGCACCTCGGAGGTGCCGCCGTAGATGGTCGTCGCGCGGCCGGCCAGCAGGTATTCGTCCCACCGGCCGGAGGGCTGCTGCGGGTCACCGACGACGGCGTCGCTGCCGAATGACGCGACCCCGAATTCGGCGTAGCCCTGGCCGGTCTTCATGGACAGCAGCTTGGAGATCGCGGCGGCCGGCATCGGATCGCCACCGGCGAGGGTCAGCAGCGTCGAGCGCATGTTGAGCAGCTTGGCGGCGTGCCCCTCGGCGATCAGCTTGCCTGCTTCGTGGCGCTGCAGTTCGTCGAATTCGCCGTCCCGCAGGAACTCCACGAACTGGTCCAGGCTGGCCAGGAACGGCGGCTCGCTGCTGCCGATCGACACCCGCTCGTTGGTCAGGGTGTTGCGGCTGACCTCCCAGCCGCGGTTCACCTCGCCGAGCACCATGTCGTCGGGGACGAAGACGTCGTCGATGAACACGGTGTTGAACATCGCGTTGCCGGTGAGCTCACGCAGCGGCTTGACCTCGACCCCGGGGCTCTTCATGTCGAGCAGGAAGTACGTGATGCCTTGATGTTTCGGCGCATTGGGGTCGGTGCGGGCCAGCAGCGCACCCCACGCGGAGAACTGCGCGCCGGTGGTCCAGATCTTCTGGCCGGTGGTGCGCCAGCCGCCGTCGACCTTGACGGCCTTGGTGGTCAGGCTGGCGAGGTCGCTACCGGCGCCCGGCTCGGAGAACAGCTGGCACCAGATCATGTCGCCGCGGAACGTCGGCGGCAGAAAGTCCTGCTGCTGCTTGCTGGTGCCGAACGCCACGATCGACGGGATGATCCATGCCGCGATGCCCATCTGCGGGCGCCGCACCTTCCCGGTGCTGAACTCCTGGGCGATGGTGATCTGCTCGATCGGCGTCGCGGCCCGGCCCCACGGCGTCGGCAGGTGCGGCTGCACCCAACCGCCCTCGGCGATCGCGGCGTTGCGCTCCGGTCCGCTCGGAAGTGCCTTCAGCGCAGCCACTTCCGCACGAATCTCGGCGCGCAGCTTCTCGGTGTCCGGGTCCAGATCGATGTCGATGGACCGCATGCCGGAGGTGGTCGCGAGGTCCACGACCTGCCGCGGGTACTCGGCGGCGCGGCCGAACCCGGCGACCAGCGCGATGGCGTGCCGGTAGTACACGTTGGTGTCGTGTTCCCACGTGAAGCCGATGCCGCCGTGCACCTGGATGCAGTCCTGCGCACAGTGCTGAGCGGCGACGGGTGCCAACGTGGCGGCCACCGCGGCGGCGAACAGGTAGTCGGAGTCTTGCACTTCCCCCGTCGCTCCGCTCGCCTCCGCGTCACCCGCCGCGTGCTCGTCGAGCGCGCGGGCGGCATCCCAGACGGCGCCCGTGGCGCGCTCGGTCTCGGCAATCATGTTGGCGCACTTGTGCTTGATGGCCTGGAACTGTCCGATGGGCCGGCCGAACTGCTCCCGGATCTTGGCGTACCCGGCGGCGGTGTCGGTGGCCCACCGGGCGACACCGACGCATTCGGCCGACAGCAGCGTCGTGATCAGGGCCCGTGCGTGCGGGTTCGTCAGGCCGGTGAGGACGCGGTCGGCGGCGACCGGGACGGCGTCGGCGCGCACATGGGCGACGGGGTGCAGCGGGTCGACGCTCTGGACCGGGTCGATCTGCAGGCCCGCGGTATCGAGCACGACCCACCGGTCGTCGGCGGGCACCACCAGGAGGGCGGCTTGCGCGGCGGCGGGGACGGCGCGGATTTCACCGCTGACGACGAGTCCGTCGCCCTGGGCGGTGGCGGTCAGTCCCGAGGTCAAGGCGTACGCGGCGATGGTCTCGCCGGAGGCCAGGCCGGGCAGCAGGGCCGATTTGGGGTCGTGTGCGGCGATCAGTGCGCTGGCGATGGCCGACGGGACGAACGGGCCGGGGACCGCACCGTAGCCGAACTCGGCCAGGGTGATCGCGAGTTCGAGGATGCCGAAGCCCTGTCCGCCAACGGCTTCCGACAGGTGCAGGCCCTGCAGGCCCTGGTCGGCGGCGGCAGCCCAGTACGGCGGTGGGTTGCTGATCGGTGTCTCGAGGGCCTCGTGCAGCACCTCGGACGGCGCGACGCGCGCCACCAGGGACCGGACCGAATCGGCCAGATCGTTGTGCTCGGACGTGATCGCGATGGGCATCGTTGCCTCCTGTGACCGGCTGTGGGCTTGTGGCGCACCCAACCAAATAACTGGTCGGTTGACTCCGAGCGTAACCCACTTGACGGGTGTTTAGAGGTTCACTTCGTTAACCACGTTGGCGAGCGGCTGTCCGGCGGCGAGTAGCTCGCAGTTACCCACCGCTTCGGCCAGGTAGCGCCGCATGGTGTCGGCGGTGTCCCAGGTGGTGTGCGGGCTGACGACGACGTTGTCGAGCGCCAGCAGCGGGTTGCCGGGATCGACGGGTTCGGTGGCGAAGACGTCGAGGCCGGCGGCCTGCAGTGGTCCGTTCTGTAGCGCGGACACCAGTGCGGGCTCGTCGATGACGGCGCCGCGTGACGTGTTGACCAGGACCGCACCCGGTTTCATCCGGGACAGTGCCTCGGCGTCGAGCAGTCCCTCGGTGTGTTCGGTGAGCGGCAGGTGCAGCGAGACGACATCGCTGGTGGCCAGCAGGACAGGGAGCGCCCGCCAGCCGGGGTGGCCCTGTGCGCCACGGGTATTGGTGTGCACGACGGTCGCGCCCATGGCGGTGAGGATCGTCTCGACTCGTTTGGCGATGTTGCCGTACCCGATCAGGCCCACGGTGCAGCTGCCGAGATCCCGCACCGTCTCGCCGAGCGTCGGGTCGGTGGGCCAGCCGGCGCCGGCGCGCGTGGCGCGGTCGAGTTCCGGTAGCCGACGCAGGGCGGCCAGCATCAGCATGACGGTGCCCTCGGCGACCGACGGCGCGTTGGCGCCGGGCATGTTGGCCACCGTGATGCCGAGGCGCGTCGCGGCATCGACATCGATGGTGTTGACACCCGCGCCCATCTTGTGGACCAGCTTGAGGCGCCGGCCCCGCTCCAGATCCTCGGCGCTGACCGGCCGCAGGACATGCCACAGCACGTCGGCCTCCGGCAGTTCCCGGTAGAACGTCGCGTCGTCGTCCGCGGCGCAGAACCGCACATCGACCAGATCGGTGAGCGGGGCCAGGAATTCGGTGACGCGCGGGCCGGGCGTGAAGTGCGCCAGTACCCGGATGGCCGGATTCATCGCCACCGCTTGGCGATCCATTTGGCGATGAGATCGGCCTGTTCGCTGCGGGCGCCCGGGGTCGTGAAGTAGTGGTCGGAGTCGATGGCGTGCAGCGTCTTGTCCGTGGACGCCAGGGCGTCGAAGATGCGTTGCGCGTCAGAGGGATACACGCCGGAATCCTGCTCGGCGTTGATCACCAGCGCGGGGTTGTCGATGAGGGCCAGGTGCGGTTCGGCCCGGGTCTGCGCGTGACGCAGGCTCCACATCGTCAGCCAGCTGCGCAGCGTGCAGGCGGCGGCGATGCCGTTGGCCGAGCGGTTGGCCTGGACGGGGGTGCCCGCATAGCACTGATTGGCCGGGCGTTTGGTGGGTTCGAGCGTGGGGTCGATCATGCGCAGGTCGGCCCAGGTCCGCATGACCGTGAAGGGGCGGTCGCGGAAGCCCGCGGCGCGGACGCGCGCGTACTCGGCTTCCACCCAGTCGGTGATCGCGTGGTTTCGGGCGACCTGCGCGTCGCGGTAGCGCTGGACGAATTCCGGGGAGAAGGGCGGGCCGTTGTGCTCGGCGAACGGGTCGAGATCGGGATCGGTTGCCAGCGCGTCGGTTTCGTCGGTCACCGATCCGTCCATCCAATTGGTGAGCACGTCCGGTCGGCCCGGGTGTGCCGCGCTGGAGATGTAGCCGTCGGCCGGCGGCAGGTCGTAGACGCCCGCGGCCGGGCGCATCCCGTCCAGTGGGGTGATGTGCGGTGACAGCGCCTGGGCCTGATAGGCGGCCATGAGCGATCCGCCGCCTGAATTGCCAAGCAGAACAACGGTTTCCACGCCGGCCACCTCGCGCAGCCAGCGCACCCCCACGCCGATGTCCACGAGCGCGTGATCGAGCAGGAAGCTGGATTCGTAGCCCCGGAATCGGGTGTTCCAGCCGAGGAACCCGATACCGCGGGTTGCCATGTAGTCGGCGAGGTAGTGCTCGGCGAAATCGATCTGATAGTGCGTGGCGATCATCGCCACCTTGGGCTTGCGGCCCATGCCCCGGTAGTAGATGCCCTGGCACGGGTGGCCACCGGACCCGGCGCGCAGCGCGGTGGGCGAGTCCATTCCGATGAATTCTCGGGTGACTCCCGCGGCGGACGAACTTCCGGGTCTGTTCATGTACGCGGATTCCCCTCGTGATAGATGGTCCGGTAGAAGATGTTGGCCAGCGTGGTGACGCAGGCGTCGTCGTCTGCGGTGGTGGCGCCGTCGCCTGACAATTGGGTATAGCAGAACTGGTTCAGCATCGATACCAATGCCACGGCAACGAGCCGTGGATTGTCGTCCGGGCAGAAGCCTTGCTGCTGAGCGTGTTTGACCATCGACACGATCAGGGAGATCGGTAGCTCGCAGATTTCGGACCAATACTGCGCGAAATCCTCGTTGATCATTGCCAGCTGGGAAATGGCGATGACCTCGGCAAGCCGGTGCCGGTAGGTCTCCCAGTGCGCGGCGGCGGCCTGGTGGGAGCGTTCCCAGTTGGTCAGTTCGGCGCTGATGGCCGGCAGGGCCCGCTCGCGGGCTTCGTCGCGGAAGCGCTGTGCCCATTCATGGACCATCGCCTCCTTGGAGTCGTAGTAGTTGTAGAACGACGCGGTGGAGCGGCCGGCCTCGGCCGCGATGTCCGAAATGGTGGTCGCCAGAATGCCTTTGCGGGCAATGACGGCGCGCGCGGCGCTGTCGATCGCCGCCTGCGTCTGGCGGCCCCGCACGGTGGGGAGCTGCTCGCGGGGCGCGACGGTCACGGTGGCGTCCTTCCGAAGAGTCATTGATCAAACCTGAACCTGATGTTAGATTCAGATTAGGTGATTGACCAGACCCTGTCGTCAGGAGTGGCACGATGATCAAGCCCGACAACCGCAACGCTGAATTCGAGCTGGGCGGCATCAACCATGTCGCCCTCGTCTGCGCGGACATGGCGCGGACCGTCGACTTCTACTCGGGCGTGCTCGGCATGCCGTTGGTCAAGTCACTGGATCTGCCGGGCGGCATGGGGCAGCACTTCTTCTTCGACGCCGGTAACGGCGACTGCGTGGCGTTCTTCTGGTTCGCGCAGGCGCCCGACGGGGAGCCCGGCATCTCGCAGCCGGCGGCGCTGCCCGGCCTCGGCGAGTTCGTGAGTGCCGTCGGCTCGTTGAACCACTTGGCCTTTCATGTGCCCGCGGAGAAGTTCGACGAGTACCGCAAGCGGCTGAAGGAAAAGGGCGTGCGGGTCGGCCCGGTACTCAACCACGACGAGAGCCCCATGCAGGCGTCGGCCACGGTGCATCCCGGTGTGTACGTGCGGTCGTTCTACTTCCAGGACCCGGACGGCATCACGCTGGAATTCGCCTGCTGGACCAAGGAATTCACCGAGGCCGATACGGTGACCGAGCCGCGGACAGCGGCCGACCGGAGGCCGGCGGTGGCTCCGGCCTGACTCTGATGACCGGACGCCTGCTGTCGGCCGAGGAATGCGATCGGCTCTGGCAGGCCTGGACACCGACGGAAGTCGCCGAACGGCTCTCGGGCACCTCGGCCCGCTGGTATGTCGCCGCGGGTTGGGCGCTGGACCTGTTCGTCGGTGGGCTGGGACGTGCCCACGACGATCTCGAAATCGGAGTTCCGCGTGACCAATTCGCCGGGCTCGTCGGCGCGTTTCCGGGCTTCGAATGGGATGTCGTCGGCGGCGGTCGTGTCTGGCCGTTCCCCGAAGAAGCGGACACCATGCACCAGACCTGGCTGCGTGACCCGGCGACCGGGTACTACCGCCTCGACGTTTTCCGGGAGCCGCACGTCGGCGACCGGTGGGTGTGCCGCCGCGACGCTTCGATCACCATGCCGTACGACGAGCTGATTCTTCATACCGACACCGGCATCCCGTATCTGATCCCCGAGGTCGTGCTCCTGTTCAAGGCGAAAGCGCAACGCACCAAAGATCAAGCAGACTTTCTGCGCGCACTCCCGATGATGGATCGGTCCCGGCGATCCCGGCTGTCCGGTTGGCTGTCGCAGGTGCATCCGGATCATCCCTGGCTGGAAGTGCTCTCGAACACTGCACCTTGATCTCAACCATGGTTGAGCTTGCAGGCTGGGTGCATGCCTACTTGGATTTGCGACGGATGTGGAGTCGAGCACGCCGACACCGACACGCGGCCGCCCGAGAACAGTTGTGTTTTCACGGTCGAGGTCGTTCCCATCGAGGAATGCGGCCACTTGCCACCACATGGCACCTGGACGACTCTGGAACGTCTTGCCGCGCAGCCACATCAGACCGAATACGTCGACCATGGCCGGGGAGTGCACAGCCTGCGCAGGGCACCCCGGTTCGCGATCGGGCACCGGTCATATCTGGTGCAGACTGCTGCCGGCAACATGTTGTGGGATGCGCCGAGCTACCTGGACGATTCGATCGTCGGTCTGGTGAATGCGCTCGGCGGGGTCGCGGTGATCGCGTCGAGCCATCCCCATATGTTCGGCGCCCAGCTGTCCTGGAGCAAGGCGTTCGGCGGCGCCCCGGTCTACGTGAATGCCCGTGACCAGGAATGGGTTCCGGTCGCCGATCCGGTCATCGAATACTGGGACAGCGAGATCGAGCCGCTGCCGGGACTTCGGCTGGTGCACGTGGGTGGTCACATGCGGGGCAGTGCCGTGGCGGTGTGCCCGGACGGCACGCTGCTCGTCGGGGACACCATCTCGGGCGCCCTGGCCAAAGACTGGGTGTCGTTCCAGCGCATGTACCCCAAGCACTTGCCGCTGTCGGCGGCAGTGGTTCGGCGTATCGTCGACCGCCTTGATGCCTACGAATACGACCGGCTCTACACCCTGGGTGGCGACGAGATCGACCACGACGCCAAGGACATCGTGCACCGCTCCGCCGACGCTCATATCCGCCATGTCAGCGGTGAATTCGACCACCTGACCTGACGTCACGGCGCAGGCGCGGCTACTTCGTCGCCTCGACGAAGTAACCGCGCGGCACGTCGGGTACGTCCATCGGTACCGCGGGGGCGAACCAGCGTCCCCACTCATTGCCCGGCACAGCCACATCGGTGACGACGGCCGACCAGCCGTGGCGCTCCGCGAGCTCACCCGGTTGATCGGTCCCGAACAGCCACGGCGCGCCGTTGCGGGCCATCGACTGGCGTACCGCCGCGAGCAGCTGTGCGTCGAGCAGCGTCTTGCCGACGACGTCGTACAGCAGCACCGAACCGGCCGCGGACAGCGCGTCGACGCGTTCGAAGAGTGTGCCGACGGCGGCCGCGTCGAGGTACTGCAGTAGGCCTTCGATCAACCACACCGTCGGCTGCCGGTCATCGAAGCCATTGGACCGCAAGGCATCTGTCCAGTCGCCGGTGAGATCGACGCCGACGGCAACCCGGGTGCACGACGGTTCTTCGCCTGCCAGCGCCGCGGCCTTGGCGGCAATCACATCGGGCTGGTCCAGTTCGTAGACGGTCGTGGCGCCGGGCCAGGAAAGCCGGAACGCGCGGGCGTCCATGCCCGCGGCGAGAATGACGACCTGGCGGACAGACTGCGTGGCGCGCAGCAGGGCCTCGTCCCAGAATCGGGTGCGCACCACGATCTGCCGCGTCGGGCGGTCCCCGGCTTCGGCGACGGCCTCGGCGAGCAGTCGGCGGCCCGTCTCACCGGCCAGGCGTTCGGCGAACGGATCGGTGAAAAGGCGGTCGGGCCGGCGGGATTCGTCGGCGCGGATGGCGGCGACCAGAAGGCCGGTGTTCGCGACGGCCTGTGCTCCTTCGTGCATGCCTCCATGCTGCCGGTCAGCCGAGCCCTGCGCTTGGATATTTTTGCCGCCTCCGCGACTATCCCGTCAGCCCGACGTGACTCGGCAGCGCGCTGCGCCGCTGGGTGTACTGCGTCGGCGTGACCGAGGTGAACCCGCGGAATTCGCGCACGAAGTGGGGTTGATCGAAGTACCCGAGAGTGGCCGCGACGCCGGCGCCGTCGCCGCTGCCGGCATCGAGCAGGCGCAGGGCGGCCTGGAGCCGCCGCACGCGCAGATAGGCCTTCGGGGTGAGCCCGATCTCGTTGCGGAATGTCGCGATCAGGCGTTTGGGGGAGAGGCCGGTCAGTTCGGCCGCTTCGGAAACCCGAAGCGACGGTTGGTGTTCGGCGGTGTGCAGGACGGGCATCAGCGTGTGGGATACCGGCCGCAACCGGGCGAGGAGGAAGGCTTCCACGATCTCGATGCGCCGCGGCCAGCCCGGTGTCTCGATCAGTTGCTCACGCAGCCGGGTGGCGGCGGCGCCCCAGAGGTCGGTCAGGTTGACGCAGGAATTCTCCAAGTCCGCCAACGGGATTCCGAAGAACGGCAGCGCGCCGCCGGGCCGGAAATGAATGGTCAGTACCGCTTCGCCGGGATCGATCCGGGTGACGTACGACAGCGTGCCCGGGCCGGTGAGGAATGACGGCTCGACCGGCATTCGCGTGGCGCCGTCGGCGGAGAAGAAGTCGACGCG
Source organism: Mycobacterium sp. SMC-17 (assembly GCF_045310915.1). Lineage (NCBI taxonomy): Bacteria > Bacillati > Actinomycetota > Actinomycetes > Mycobacteriales > Mycobacteriaceae > Mycobacterium > Mycobacterium sp. SMC-17. The sequence continues at coordinate 112,207 of NZ_JBJIAK010000007.1, forward strand.
ATCTCGGCCGCCGACATCGATCACCACGGTCGCCGCGCCGCGCGGCAGTGCCCGGCTCCGATCAGCGGTGACGCCGCCGTGCGCCCAGTACCCGAAGAAGTCGATGTGCTGGCTCAGCGGCGGCCGAGGCCGGTGCAGCTGGGGGCCGTTCACCGGCGGACGGCCCGCTTGCCGAGCGTGTCCAGCAGCAGCGCCAGATGGTCGATCAATTCGTCTGGAGTGAAGGTGATTTCGCCCGACAGCCAGGCGCTCAGCGTCTGGGCGACGCCCCCGACCGCGAAATGAGTGCTGGCCCGGCGCCGGTCTCCGGCGGGCAGCTGAAGGGCGTCGCCGGCGTGCTGGCCGAGCAGCATGGCGAAGAAGACCGTCGACTCGTTGCGCTTGCGGGCCACCACCTCGTTGGACAGCTGGGCGCTGAACAGCAGGCGGCCGACCCGGGGATCGTCGGCGATGGCGTGCACGATGTTGGCCATACCGGCGCGGCTCTGCTCGTCGGGCGGCGCCGCGGCGACCGCCGCCTGCGTCGTGGTGGCGAGCTCGGCGATCACATGGTCGAACACCGCCTCGACGAAAACGTCTTTGTCGGAGAAGCTTTCGTAGAAGTACCGCATCGCCACGCCCGCTCCGGCGCAGATGGTCCGGACAGTTAGCTCCGGTGCCGGTGGCGCGGCGCCCAAAATCTCCAGTCCGGCGTCGATCAGCCGGGCCCGTCGTTGGGCCAGGCGTTCTGCCGCGTCGATCCCGCGGTACGGCCGTACCTGAGGCACCCCGCCATCTTGACACCTGCACCGTGCCGCGGGCAATATCAGGAATCAATCGTTCTCACTTTTGCGAGGAGTGACCAATGACGGTCGATCTGGTCGAGATGCCGGTCAACGCTTGCGCGCCGGGCCGTCGGGTCCGCCGGAATGTCCAGTACGCCGACGGATTGGTCGGTGCGGCGCTGCTGGCGGGCCCGGCCAACGTGATCATGCAGCTGGCGCGGCCGGGCGTCGGCTATGGCGTCGTCGAGAGCCGCGTGGAGAGCGGCCGGACCGACCTGCATCCGATCAAGCGCGCCCGCACGACGTTCACGTACCTCGCGGTCGCGATCCTGGGATCCGACGAACAGAAGGCGGCGTACCGCAGCGCGGTCAACACGGCGCACCGGCAGGTGTACTCGACCCCGGACAGCCCGGTGAAGTACAGCGCGATGGACAAGAACCTGCAGCTGTGGGTGGCGGCGTGTCTGTTCAAGGGCGCGCTCGACGTCTATCGCATGGTGGTCGGTGAGTTGGACGACGAGACCGCCGAGGAGTTCTACCGCCAGGGCATGACGATGGGCACCACACTGCAGGTGACGCCGGAGATGTGGCCGGCCGACCGGGCCGCCTTCGACAAGTACTGGCAGGAGTCGCTGGACCAGGTGCACATCGACGACACGGTGCGCGAGTACCTGTATCCGATCGCCGCGGTGCGGATGAAGGGGCTGCAACTCCCCGGTCCGCTGCAGCGCTGGTTCGAGTCGTTCTCCCTGCTGCTCACCACGGGCTTCCTGCCGCAACGTTTCCGCGACGAGATGCGGTTGCCGTGGGATGCCAAGCGGCAGAAGCGTTTCAACTCGGTGATGAAAATCGTGAAGGCGGTCAACGGGGTCCTGCCCGGGCCGCTGCGGCGGTTCCCGTTCAACTGGATGCTGCGCGATCTGGACTGGCGCCTCCGCACGGGCCGCCCGCTGGTCTGAGTCTCGTCTCGGTCGCCGTCCATGTTGTCGGCGTACCCTCGCGCGGGTGCGGACCGACAATGACAGCTGGGACATCAACTCGAGTGTTGGATCGACTGCGGTGATGGTGGCCGCGGCGCGAGCATTGGAAGCGGCCAAGCCCAATCCGCTTGCGGTGGACCACTATGCCGAGATGTTCACCCGCGCGGTCGGCGGCGTCTGGGCCGACGTGCTGGACGGCGAGGCACCGGAACACCCGTTGGCGACGCCGGAGTTCGGCGAACCGTTCATCAACTTCCAGGGCTCGCGGACCAAGTACTTCGACACGTACTTCCAGCGCGCCGCGGCGGCCGGCGTCCGCCAGGTCGTGCTGCTGGCCGCGGGGCTCGACTCCCGCGCCTACCGCCTGGACTGGCCGGACGGCACCGTCATCTACGAGCTCGATCAGCCCCAGGTCCTCGAGTTCAAGCGGGAAGTGTTGGCGGGCAATGGGGCCGACCCGAAGGCGGAACGCCGCGAGATCGCCGTCGACCTGCGCGACGACTGGCGGACAGCGCTCACCGATGCCGGCTTCGACCCGTCGCGCCCCTCGGCGTGGATTGCCGAGGGGCTGCTGATCTATCTGCCCGCGACGGCACAGGGCGATCTGTTCACCGGAATCGATGAGCTGGCGGCACCCGGCAGCTGGGTGGCGATCGAAGAGGGCAAGCCGATGCCTGCCGAGGTGTTCGCGGCCAAGCGGGCTGCCGGGGACGAGATGGCGGAGGGCTTCTTCAAGCTGATCTACAACGAGCAGATCGCGCCCGCGGCGGACTGGTTCGGCGCGCGGGGCTGGCGCGCCGAGGCAACCGGGCTCGCTGATTACTTCCGCTCGGTGGGCCGTCCGGTGCCGACGAACCCCGAAGCGGCGACCATGATCGCCTCGAACACCCTGGTCACTGCCGTTAAGGAGTGAGCGTCGTCACCCGCTGATGCGGTGGGGTGCGTCTCGACAACTTAAGTTATGCAATGCTAACTTCGCAGGGGTTAGCTTAGGCATACTTAAGGAGATATGCGGGGACTCTAATATCCCGCGAACACAGATATGGGCACTGACACATTTGCGGTATCCGCCGCGGCGCACTTCCAGCAAGGCGCGCCCGCACGACGGCACAGTGCCCGTCTCTCGGCCCGTCGGGAACCAACCCGATCCGCATGCCGACTCCTTCTTAGGGCGGCCGCCAGATGAGTGGATTGTCCCCTGGCGTGTCGACGACGGAAAGGACCCACGTGCGACCGAGCACCGCGGGCAGTAACACAGTGGTGGCCGAAGTGGATGCGGCACAGCGGGTATCACGGGTCGACCGTGACGTGCTGACCCGGTTCGCCACCGGCTGCCTGGCGCTCGGCCTCACCGTCGACGGCCGTCGCCGCCCGGCCGACCTCGATGCCGCCCTGGGTGGCTTCCTGACTCTGACGCGCATCGCCGGCGAGCACTGCGACGCCTGGACCGGCTTGGCTGCCGCAGGCGCGGCAACGCCCGACGTGGTCGAGGCCATCTGGCGGACGGTTTCGTCGGCGGGCGTGTTGCAGCAGGCCCTCGACCTCGCCGACGGCGATCTGGGCTTCACCTACGACAGTGGTCTGTACCTGCAGTTCCGCGCCGCCGACCGCGACGGTTTCCAGCTGGCCTACGCCGCGACGCTCGCCGGTGCCGGCGCCTACGAAGAGGCTGATCAGCTCGTCGGCGACCTGCTCGACCGCAAGCCGGGCTGGCTGCCGGCGCGCTGGGTGCGGGTGGCGATGCACCACCGTACCCGCCGCTGGTCCGACGTCGTCCGGCAGCTGACCCCGATCGTCAACGACCCCAGCCTCGACGCGAACTACGCGCATGCCGCGCGGGTGGCGCTGGGTATCGCCCTGGCACACCTGGGCATGTTCGCTCCCGCGCTGTCGCACCTCGAGGATCCCGAGGGACCGGTGTCCGTCGCCGCCGTGGACGGCACGTTCGTCAAGGCGCTGTCGCTGCGGGCGCAGGGCGAGGACGACGAGGCCACCGACGTGCTGGCCGAGCTGTATGCCGCGCACCCCGACAACACCGCAGCCGAACATGCGTTGACCGACACCAGCTTCGGCATCGACCCGACGACCGCCGCCAGGATCGAGGCCCGGCACAACCCGTGGGATCCCGAGACCGAGCCGACCGAGGCCGACTTCGTGGACCCGGATGCCAAGTCGCGCAAGGCGCATCTGCTCGTCGAAGCCGAGGCCGAGCTCGCCGAGTTCATCGGCCTGGAAGAGGTCAAGTATCAGGTGGCCCGGCTGAAAAGCTCTGTGGCCATGTCGATTCGGCGGCAGGAGCGGGGCCTGGCCGTGGCCCAGCGCACCAATCACCTGGTGTTCGCCGGACCGCCCGGAACCGGTAAGACGACCATCGCCCGCGTGGTCGCGAAGATCTACTGCGGCCTGGGCCTGCTGCGTAAAGAGACGGTGCGCGAGGTGCACCGTGCCGACCTGATCGGCCAGCACATCGGTGAAACCGAGGCCAAGACCAACGCGATCATCGACAGCGCGCTCGACGGCGTGCTGTTCCTCGACGAGGCGTACGCGCTGGTGTCCACCGGCGCCAAGAACGACTTCGGTCTGGTCGCCATCGACACCCTGCTGGCCCGCATGGAGAACGACCGCAGCCGCCTGGTCGTGATCATCGCCGGCTACCGCAAGGACCTGGACATGTTCCTGGACACCAACGAAGGTCTGCGCTCGCGCTTCACCCGCAGCATCGACTTCCCGTCCTACTCGGCGACCGAACTCACCGAGATCGCCATGCGGATGGCCGAAAAGCGCGACAGCGTCTTCGAACCCGCGGCGCAGAAGGAGATGGAGCAGCTGTTCGGGCACCTCGCGACGGCGACGACGCCCGACGCTGCCGGTGTCGCGCGCCGCAGCCTGGACATCGCGGGTAACGGCCGCTTCGTCCGAAACCTGGTGGAGCGCTCCGAGGAAGAACGTGAGTACCGGCTGGATCACCTTGCCGCACATGACTTCACCGATGACGAACTCATGACGATCACCGCGGGTGACGTCAGCAACTCGGCCGCGCCGTTGCTGCGCGGCCTCGGACTGGCGGTGCCCAGCGAGGAGCCGAAGGCGGATCGCGCATGAGCAAGCGCAATGAGACCGATCGACTGACATTCAGTTCCCGTACACCGGTGAACGACAACCCGGACCAGATCCACTACCGCCGCGGATTCGTCACGCGGCACCAGGTGTCCGGTTGGCGATTCCTCATGCGGCGCATCGCCTCTGGTGTGGCCCTGCATGACACCCGCATGCTCGTCGACCCGTTGCGGACCCAGAGCCGCTCGGTTCTGGTCGGCGCACTGGTGCTCGTCACCGGCCTGGCGGGCTGCTTCGTCTTCTCCCTGATCCGGCCGGCGGGTGTCGCGGGCAACAACGTGATCCTGGCCGACCGGGAGACCTCGGCGCTGTATGTCCGGGTCGGCGACCAACTGCACCCTGTCCTCAATCTGACGTCGGCCCGGCTCATCGCCGGACGGCCCGACAACCCGACCCTCGTCCCGAGCGCGGAACTGGACAAGTTCCCGCGCGGCAGCCTCATCGGCATCCCGGGCGCCCCGGAACGCATGGTGCCCAACACTTCTCGTGACGCCGACTGGACCGTGTGTGACGCGGCCACGGGCGAGGTCGTGGGGGCCACCCTGATCACCGGCCCGCTCGCCGAAGGCGGATCGCGCGCGGCCGCGCTGGGTGCCAACGATGCCGTGCTGGTGCGCAACGACGGTGTCGGCTCCGCCGGCGTCAACGGCGGCAGCTGGCTGCTGTGGAACGGCAAGCGCAGCGCGGTCGACCTCAACAACCGCGCGGTGACGGCAGCACTCGGCCTGGGCGCCAACGGAACTGCCCTGCCCGCGCCCCGTGCCATCGCCGATGGCCTGTTCAACGCGATCCCCGAGTCGGCCCCGCTGGCCGCACCGGTGATCGTCAACGCGGGCCAGCCAACGCCGTACCCCATGCCGGTCGCGGCACCCGTCGGCGCCGTGGTCACCGCCGTCACCACCGAGGCCGCCACCGACAACGCGGTGCGGTACTACGCGGTCCTCGACGATGGCCTGCAACCGATTTCACAGGTCGTCGCCGCGATTCTGCGCAACACCGACTCGTACGGTCTGGAGCAGCCGCCGCGGCTGAGCGCCGACCAGATCGCCCGCATCCCGGTCTCCACCGCGATCAACACCGCGGCGTACCCGGAGCGCCCGCTGACCGTCGTCGACGCCACCAAGGCACCGCTGACCTGCGCCCGCTGGACCAAACACGATGGTGCCACGACGAATTCGCTCACCCTCCTGGCGGGAGCGACGCTGCCGCTGCCCGCCGACGCGCACACCGTGGCACTGGCGGGCCCGGCCGGCACCGCGCAGCGCGTCGCGGTAACCCCGGGCACCGGTTACTTCGTCCAGGCCACCGGCCAGGGGGGAACCCCGGCGCTGTCGGGCTACTGGATCAGCGACACCGGCGTCCGCTACGGCATCTCCACCGAGGGTGACGCCACCAATGCCAACCGGAAAACCCCTGCCGCGCTGGGACTCACCGCATCACCGCTGCCGGTGCCGTGGTCGATCCTCAGCCAGTTCACGCCCGGCCCGACGTTGTCGCGCAGTGAGGCGTTGCAGGTCCCGGCGCTCGTGCCCACCCGGACGAGCCCGGCAGTCGAAATCGCCGTGAGGGAGAACCCGTGAGCCGTCTGATCTTCGAAGCGCGGCGCCGGCTGCCCATCCCGGCAACCCGCGCGAGCGTCATCACCATCGAGCCGCCGCCGGAGCTGCCGCGGCTGGTGCCGCCGTCGTTGTTGCGCCGGGTGCTGCCCTACCTGATCGTCATCCTGATCGTCGGGATGATCGTGGCCCTGGTGGCCACCGGCATGCGCGTCATCTCGCCGCAGACGCTGTTCTTCCCGTTCGTACTCCTGTTGGCGGCCACCGCGTTCTACCGCGGCTCGGACAACAAGACCCGGACCGAGGAGGTCGACGCCGAACGCGCCGACTACCTGCGCTACCTGTCGGTGGTGCGGGACAACGTGCGGGCGCAGGCGGCCGAGCAGCGCGCTGCCCGCGAGTGGTCCCACCCGGCGCCCGACCAGCTGGCCGCAGTCGCCGGCACCCGTCGCCAGTGGGAGCGCGACCCGCACGACGCCGACTACCTGGTGGTGCGGGCCGGTCTGCACGACGCCCGCCTGGAAACGGTACTGCAGGTCAAGGACACCGCGGCCGAGATCGATCTGGAACCGGTGTCGCACAGCGCACTACGCGGACTTCTCGACGTGCAGCGGACGGTGCCCGCGGTGCCGGGCGGTATCGACCTGGCCAAGGTTTCGCGGATCACCGTGCTCGGTGATGCCGATGAGGTGCGCGGCGCGCTGCGGGCCTGGATCGCGCAAGCGGTGACGTGGCACGACCCGGCCCTGCTGGGGATCGCCCTGGCCGCGGCGGACGCCGAGGCGCTGGAATCGGAGTCGTGGTCGTGGCTGAAGTGGCTGCCGCACAGTGACATCCCGGGCCAGATCGACGGTGTCGGCCCGGCTCGCTACCTCGCCGCCGGCGTCCCCGAGCTCGCCGCCCTCATGTCAGGTGAGCTCGCCGACCGGCAACCGTTCGGCGGCGCCGACAGCACGCCGCTGCGGCACCTGCTGATCGTCGTGGACGACCCGGACGCCGACCTCGGTGAGCTGCTGCCGCGGACCGGCCTGGCCGGTGTCACGGTGCTGCAGCGCGGCACCGAACAGCCCGAGTACCCGGACCCCGACCGCCCGGTGCTGCGCGTGTCCGGTGGCCGCATCGAGCGGTGGGCCGCGGCCGGCTGGCAGCCGTACTTCGATGTCGCCGACGACTTTTCGCCGCACGCCGCGGCGCACCTGGCCCGCGGCCTCGCGCGCTGGGACTCCAACCCGAACCGGGCCCGGAGCACGGGCGCCGGCCTGGCCACCTTCGGCACCCTGCTGGGCATCCCGGACGCGGCGGCGCTCGACGTCGCCGGCCTGTGGGCGCCGCGCTCGCGGGCCGAGGAGCTGCGCGTGCCCATCGGTGTCACCGCCACCGGTGAACCGCTGATGTTCGACCTGAAGGACGAGGCCGAAGGCGGCATGGGTCCGCACGGTCTGATGATCGGTATGACGGGCTCGGGCAAGTCGCAGACCCTGATGTCGATCCTGTTGTCGCTGTTGACGACTCACTCGGCCGACCGCCTCATCGTCATCTACGCCGACTTCAAGGGCGAGGCCGGCGCCGACATCTTCCGGGACTTCCCGCAGGTGGTGGCCGTCATCTCGAACATGGCGGAGAAGCGCTCGCTGGCCGACCGGTTCGCGGACACCCTCCGCGGTGAGGTGGCCCGGCGTGAGCAGTTGCTGATGGAGGCCGGTCGCCGCGTGCAGGGCAGCGCCTTCAACTCGGTGCTGGAGTACGAGGCGGCGCAGGCAGCCGGACACGACCTGCCGCCGATCCCGACGCTGCTGGTGGTCGCCGACGAGTTCTCCCTGATGCTCGCCGACCATCCCGAGTACGCCGAGCTGTTCGACTACGTTGCCCGCAAGGGCCGTTCGTTCCGCATCCACATCCTGTTCGCGTCGCAGACGCTGGACGTGGGCCGGATCAAGGACATCGACAAGAACACCTCCTACCGCATCGGTCTGAAGGTCGCGAGCCCGTCGATCAGCCGGCAGATCATCGGCGTCGAGGACGCGTACCACATCGAGGCCGGTCCGGAACACAAGGGCGAGGGCTTCCTGGTCCCCACCCCGGGCGCGGTGCCGGTGAAGTTCCGCAGCACCTACGTGGACGGCATCTATGACCCGCCACGTGCCGAGAAAGCGGTTGTGGTGCATGCGGTTCCGCAGCCACAGCTCTTCCCGGCGGGTCATGTCACGCCGGCTCCCGACACGGTGATCGTCACCGACACGGCACCGGACCTGCGTCCGCCCCGCAAGCTGGTCGCCACCATCGGCGAGCAGTTGGCGCAGTACGGCCCGCAGGCGCCGCGCCTGTGGCTGGCTCCGCTGGACGAGCCGATCGCGCTGCCGGAGCTGTTGGCCGGTACCGAGATTCCCGCGGGCCACGGCCGGTGGCCGCTGGGCGAGATCGACAGGCCGTTCCAGATGCGCCGCGACCCGCTGGTCTTCGACGCCACGTCGGCGGCCGCCAACCTGGTCATCCACGGTGGGCCGAAGTCCGGCAAATCGACTGCGCTGCAGACGTTCATACTGTCGGCGGCCGCGACCCACTCGCCGCGTGCGGTCACGTTCTACTGCCTCGACTACGGCGGCGGCGGGCTGCGCTCGCTCAAGCCGCTGGCCCACGTCGGCAGCGTCGCGTCACCGCTGGAACCCGAGCGCATCCGTCGCACCTTCGGCGAGCTGGAGCAGCTGCTGGCGTCGCGTCAGGCCCGCGCCGCCGCCGGTGACGGCGACCTGCGCGATGACGGCTACGGCGACGTGTTCCTGGTGATCGACAACCTGTACGCGTTCAGCCGCGACAACACCGACACGTTCAACACCCGGAACCCGTTGCTGTCCAAGGTGACCGAACTGGTCAACACCGGCATGGCCTACGGCATCCACGTGGTGATCACGACGCCGAACTGGCTCGAGGTGCCGCTGGCGATGCGCGACGGCCTGGGCCTGCGGCTCGAGCTCAAGCTGGCCGACTCGCGCGACAGCAATGTGCGGTCCGCGGGTAATCCGGGAGTGGCGGCCCTGTCCCGCCCCGCCGACGGCGTCCCGGCCGATCAGCCGGGCCGCGGCCTGACCATGGCAGCCGAGCACTTCCTGTTCGCCGAACCGGATCTCGGTGCGATCGCCGCCATCAACGACCGGTACCCGGGGCAGACGGCGCCGCCCGTGCGCCTGCTGCCGACGGACCTGGCCCCGGAAACCCTTGCGCCGCTGTACCACAGCCCCGAGACGATCGTCATCGGTCAGCGCGAGCAGGACCTGGCCCCGGTCACGGTCGACTTCGCGGCCAACCCGCTGCTGATGGTGCTGGGCGACGCCAAGTCCGGCAAGACCACGCTGCTGCGGCACGTGATCCGTACGGTCCGCGACAACGCCACGCCGGAGTCGGTCGCGTTCACCGTGATCGATCGCCGGCTGCACCTGGTGGACGAGCCGTTGTTCCCGGACAACGAGTACACGCCCAACATCGACCGCGTGACCCCGGCGATGCTCGGTCTGGCCGCGCTGCTCGAAAAGCGCAGGCCCCCAGCGGGTCTGACGGCCGCCGAGCTGAGCGGCTGGACATACCGGAACGGGCAGGGCAACCACCTGCACTACCTGATCATCGACGACGTCGACCAGATCCCGGATGCCCCCGCGGTCAGTGGTCCGTTCGTCGGCCAGCGGCCCTGGACGGCGCTGCTGGGGCTGCTGTCCCAGGCGTCCGAACTGGGTCTGCGGGTGATCGTCACCGCCCGGGCCGCCGGCTCCGCCCACGCGGTGATGACGGCTCCGTTGCTGCGCAGGCTCAACGAGCTGCAGGCCACCACCGTGATGCTGTCCGGCAACCCGCAGGACAGCGGCCGCATCCGCGGCCACCGGTTCAACCGGCTGCCGGCCGGTCGGGCCATGGTGCTCGGCGACAGCGACGAGGCCACGTATGTCCAGTTGATCAATCCGCTGGTGGCAGACCCGATCACCGGGCGGCCCACCGGAACACAACGAGGGGAGTTCCACTGATGACCTTGCGCGTCGTTCCCGAAGGACTGACCGCAGCCGGTGCCGCCGTCGAGGCGCTCACCGCTCGGCTCGCCGCCGCCCACGCCGCGGCCGCTCCCGCGGTCACCGCGGTGATCCCGCCCGCCGCGGATCCGGTTTCGCTGCAGACGGCGATCAGCCTCAGCGCCCACGGCGCACAGCACGAGGCGGTCGCGACGCAGGGCGTCACCGAACTCGGCCGCGCCGGCGGCGGTGTCACCGAAGCCGGAATCAGCTACGCGACGGGCGACGCCGAAGCCGCCGCCACCTACGTCACGGTCCTGGGCTGACATGACCGCCCCCATCTGGATGGCGTTGCCGCCGGAGGTCCATTCGACGCTGCTGTCCAGTGGGCCCGGTCCGGGCTCCCTGCTGGCCGCGGCGGCTGCGTGGCAGTCGCTGAGCGCCGAATATGCCTCGGCCGCAGCTGAACTCACCGCGTTGCTGGGTGAGGTCCAGGCGGGGGCCTGGGAGGGGCCGAGCGCCGAGCAGTACATCGCCTCCCACGCGCCGTATCTGACGTGGCTGGCACAGGCCAGTGCCAACAGCGCCGCCAACGCGGTCCAGCACGAGACCGCCGCGGCGGCCTACACCACCGCCCTGGCCGCGATGCCGACGCTTCCCGAACTGGCCCTCAACCACGTCGTGAACGCCGCGCTGATCGCGACGAACTTCTTCGGTATCAACACGATTCCGATCGCGCTCAACGAAGCCGACTACGCCCGCATGTGGCTGCAGGCCGCGACCGTGATGAGCACCTACCAGGCGGTGTCGGGCGCGGCGGTGGCGGCGGCCCCGACGACGACGCCGGCACCGATGATGCTGGCGGCGGGCATCGGTGAGGCCGGCACCGCGTCGGCGAGCGCGACGCAGGCGGGCGCCCAACTACAGGCAGCGGATGCCGGTACGTCGCTGGACACGTCGAACGCGATCACCGACTACCTGTACAACTACATCAAGACGCTGCCCGGCGGCGATCTGATCTGGAAGTTCCTGCAGGATCCGCTGGGCCAGATCCAGCAGATGATCTTCGACTTCCTGACCAACCCCTCGCAGGCGTTGGTCACCTGGGGGCCACTGCTTTTCGCGCTCGGCTATCAGGCGTTCTTCCAGCCCGTGGGCTGGGGCACCTGGGGCGCGATGCTGTCGGCACCGCTGTGGGGGCCGGCGCTGATCGCCGTCGGCCTGTCGAGCCTCGGGTTGTTGGCCCTGCTGGAACCCGACTACGTGCCGGATCCCGAAGTCGCCGACGCGTTCCCGCCGCCGCCGCAATTGCAGGCCGTCGACCACCAGATGCCGGTCGTCAGCGTCGCCCCGACGGTGCCGGCGACCCCCGCCTCCCCGGCGAGTGCGCCCGCACCCGCTCCGGCCGCGTCGGCAGCGGCTCCCGCGCCGGCAGCGCCGGCACCGCTGATGGCATACGCGGTGGCCGTCGACGATCCGGGACCGGGCTTCACCCCGACCGTGCGGGACGGCGCCACCGCGCCGGCACCGGCGTCCGGCATCGCTGCCGCCGCAGCAGCAGCCGCGGCAGCGGCCGCGGCCGAGCGTCGCCGCGCCCGTCGCCGCCGCGCAGCGAAAGAGCGCGGTGTCCGCGACGAGTACATGGACATGAACTCGGAGGTCGATCCGGACTTCGGGGATGACGCCGGTTCAGACCGGGCTCCCCGTGCCGATGTTCTCGCTTCGGCCCGCGGTGCCGGACCGATCGGTTTCAGCGGCACGGTGACCCGCCAGGACCAGCAGGCAACAGGCCTGAACCGCCTGACCGGCAACGGTTACGGGGGCGGTGTCACCGAACCCATGCTGCCCGGCAGCTGGGACACGGAAGGCGGTGCCAACCGCTGATCCTGCGGACGAAAAGACTTGACCACCAACAGAATCCGGACGAATCCCGAGAGGAATCACTATGAGCATGCTCGACGCACACATCCCCCAGCTGGTCGCTTCCGAGTCGGCCTTCTCCGCCAAGGCCGCACTGATGCGCAGCACCATCGCCCAGGCGGAACAGGCCGCGCAGTCGGCCCAGGGCTTCCACCAGGGTGACTCGGCCGTCGCGTTCCAGGCCGCACACGTCCGCTTCATGGCGGTCGCCGCCAAGGTCAACGCCCTGCTCGACATCGCGCAGGCCAACCTCGGCGACGCGGCCGGCACCTACGTCGCGCAGGACACCGCCGCGGCCGGCACCTACACCTCGGTCTGACCGCCGCACCCACACCCAGACACCTAGCAGCGAGGAGATCCCATGTCCCAGATCATGTACAACTACCCGGCGATGCTGGCCCACGCCGGTGAGATGACCGGTTACGCCGGTGCTCTGCACGCCGTCGGCCTCGACATCGCCAGCGAGCAGGCCGCGCTGGCCGGCGCCTGGCAGGGTGACACCGGAACCAGCTACCAGGCGTGGCAGGCCCAGTGGAACACCGCGATGGAAGAACTCGTCCACGCCTACCGGGCGATGGCGAGCACCCACGAGACGAACACGCTGTCGATGAGCGCACGCGACAGCGCCGAAGGCGCCAAGTGGGTTTAGGTCCAACGGTTTCGGCGCGTTCCGGGTCACTCGGTGACCCGGAACGCGCCGGAATCCCGGTCTCCGCGGTAGAACTCACCGCGGACCAAGCCTGGTTCCTCGCGGACCGTCTCGGCGCCGGGGGCTTTCCGTGGGTGCTGGCCATCACGCAGCCCTACAGCGACCCCGCCGCCAAGGGCGGTTTCGACGCCGACCAGGTCACCGCGCTGACGCGGATGGGGGTGCTGTCCGCCGATGGCTCCGTGCATCCCGCTGTCGCGCAATGGATTCGGGCCGTATGCCGGCCCCGGCGCTGGCTGGAACTGCGATGGGTGTCCGGAGCCGGTGCCATGCTGCGCGGCATTCTCGTGCGCAACGGCAACCTGACCGTGGCGGTCTTGCGCAGCGAGCACCTGATGACCTGCACCGAACTGACCGTCGCGTCGACGGATGCACTGGTACCGGTGCTCACGGCAGGATTGTCCGGCCGGGCGCCGGCCCGGTTCGACGAATTCGCGATGCCAGCCCACATCGGGGCCAAGGCCGACGAACGACTGCGCCGCGGCGACTCGCTGGACCACGTGATGGAGCACCTCGGCATCCCGGTGTCCGCGCATGCCGTCGTACGGGCCGCCTTCGCACCCGGCCGCAGCTATGTGGAGATCGTAGCGGGGGACCACCGCGACGGACACCGGATCAGCACCGACGTCGGCGTCAGCATCGTCGACACCGCCGCCGGCCGCGTCGTCGTCGCACCGGTGAAAGCCGCTGACGGCACCTGGATTTCAAACTTCACCCCGGGCACCGACCTCGCCGTCACCGCTGCGGTGCAGCGGCTGACCGCGACACTGCCCGACGGTCCCTGGTTCCCCACGGCGAACCTGACCCGAGACTTCGAGACCTCGACTGGAGAACGGAAAGAACATGTCCCCCAACACGTCTGGTAGTACCGCGATGCCGATTGTGCGGGTCGCGGTGCTTGCCGCGGGCGACGAGCAGGGTGGTCGCGGGCGACTCACCGACGTAGCCCTGCCGGCCGGCCTGCCCCTGCGCGAGATCGTGCCTGCCGTGCGGCGCATCGTCGGAGTCAACGGGGCACCCGACTCCGCAGCCCCCGCCGAGCTGTCACTCGCGCCGCTGGGCGGTGCGGCGTACAGCCTCGACGCCACCCTCGACACCGTCGGTGTGGTCGACGGTGACCTGCTGGCGCTGCAGCCCGTGCCTGCGGGTCCGCCGGCGCCGCGCATCGTCGAGGACATCGCCGATGCCGCCGCCATCTTCTCCGCCGCCCGCGAAAACCCCTGGGGTAACGCGCATATCCGGCGTTTCGCGGCGTGGGCCGTCGTGGCCCTGACGGTGCTCGCCACCGCGCTGGCGACACTGGTGCGGGTGCGTACCGGCCAGCCGGCCGGGCTGTTCACCGTCATCGGCGTGGCGGTGCTGACCGTCGCGGCTGCGCTGTTGACCCGTCCGGCCATGCCGCGGCTCGCGACCGCCCTGAGCCTGGCGGCACTGCTGCCGGTCGGTGCCGCCTTCGCGCTGGCGGTCCCCGGCCCGACCGGTCCGGCCGCCCTGCTCCTCGGTGCGGCAGCGGTCGCGGCCTGGTCGATCGTCAGCATCACCGTCGGCGGGCAGGCCATCGCGGCCTTCACCGCCACGACCGTCCTCGGTATCGCAGGCGTGATCGTCGGTGGCGCTGCGTCGATCTGGCAGCTGGGCAACGCCGTGATCGGTGCTGTGCTAATCGTTTTCGCATTGCTGGTCATGGTCCAGGCCGCGCAGCTGTCGACGCTGTGGGCGCGCTTCCCGGTGCCGAACATCCCGGCACCGGGCGACCCGACGCCGTCGGCCCTGCCGCGGTCCGTGCTGGCTGATCTGCCGCGCCGAGTCCGCGTGTGTGACGCACACCAGACGGGCTTCCTCGCCGGTGCCGTGCTGACCATGACCACCGGCTCGGTGGTCCTGGTGGCCGGGGCCCACCCGTCGCCGTGGGCGTGGTACGTGGTCGTGGCCGCGGCACTGGCGACGGCGCTGCGGGCCCGTATCTGGGACTCGGTGCCGTGCAAGGTGTGGCTGCTCGGCCAGCCGTATCTCGTTGCGGCCGTGCTTCTCACGATGTTCGCGATCGGTGGCCACTACGCCAACGCATGGTGGTCGCTGGGCGTGCTCGCGGTGCTCGTCGCGGTCGGCGTGGTGGCCGCACTGAACCCGCAGGTCGCCGACCCGCAGACCTATTCGCTGCCGATGCGTCGCCTGGTCGGCTTCGCGGCGACGGCCTTGGACGCTTCGCTGATCCCGGTGCTGGCCTACCTGGTGGGTCTGTTCGCCTGGGTCATCAACCGGTGATGGTGGCCATCCGGCGCGGAATCTCCGTCCTGACAGCCGCTTTCGCCGCCACCGCCGCAGTGGTGCCGACGGCGCTGGTGCCGACCGCAGGTGCCGTCGTGCCGCCGCACGTCGACGAACACGCGGCGCCGCCATCGGGCAGCGTCGGCCCCGTCGCGGCGATGGGGCAGCGCGGACAGTGCGTCACCGCCGGCGTGCTGCCCGGCACCGATCCGGGCGCACCGGGTCCGGGCCACACCCTGCTCAATGTGCCGGGTGCCTGGGCCTTCAGCCGCGGTGACGGACAGACGGTGGCGGTCATCGACACCGGCGTGCATCCCGGTCCGCGGTTGCCCAATGTGGACGCCGGCGGCGACTATGTGGAGAACACCGACGGGCTCACCGATTGCGACGGCCACGGCACGCTCGTGGCCGGACTGATCGCCGGTCAGCCGGGCGCGGACGGGTTCTCGGGCGTCGCGCCGGGCGCCCGCATCCTGGCCATCCGTCAGACGTCGGAGCGGTACGCGCCCCGCGGTAACGGGGGAGATCCGGCCGCGGCGTATGCGACCATCGCGGTCGCGTCACTGGCTCGGGCCGTGGTGCATGCCGCCGACCGCGGCGCCAAGGTCATCGCCATCACGGCGGTCACCTGCCTGCCCGCCGACCGGCCTGTCGATCAGACCGAACTGGGCGCGGCCCTGAAATACGCTGCGCAGGAAAAGGATGCGGTGATCGTCGCCGCCGCTGGCAATGATCGGGCCGGCCTGGCCGGCGGCCCGTCCTGCGAGGCCAACCCCCTGGACAATCCCGGGAACACGGCCGACCCGCGCAACTGGGCCGGCGTCAAGTCGGTGTCCATCCCGTCCTGGTGGCAGCCGTACGTGCTGTCGGTCGGCTCGCTCGACGCCACCGGACAACCGTCGGACTTCACCACACCCGGCCCCTGGGTCGGCATCGCGGCACCAGGGGAGAACGTCGCGTCGACCGGCGTGAACGGCTTGGCCAACGCACTGCCCAACGAACGCGGTGACCTGTTCCCGTTGCGCAGCAGCAGCTACGCCGCCGCGTACGTCGCCGGCGTCGCGGCCCTGGTGCGCAGTCGATTCCCCGCACTCAATGCGGCGGACGTGATGCACCGGCTGACCGCCACCGCGCACGGTGCCGCGCGCATGCCGTCGAACCTGGTGGGCGCCGGCGTCGTCGACCCCATTGCGGCACTGACCTGGGACGTGCCGGCGACAGCCCCGGCGCCGAAATCTGTTGCGGTGGCGATGCCGCCGGAGCCGGCGCCGAAGGACACCACGCCCCGGACCATCGCCTTCACCGGTGCGGCAGTGCTGGCCGTCGCCGCGCTGATCGCCCTGGTCGCGTACCGAAGAAAGGACGGCGCCCGATGACGGCCCGAATCACGTTGGCACTGCTGGTGATAATCCCGGCGGCCATGACGTACCCGTGGCACACGACGCCGCACAAGTGGATCCTGGGTGTCGCGGTCGCCGTGGTGCTGCTGGTGTTCGCCTGGTGGCGCGGCATGTTCCTGACCACGATGGTGGCCCGGCGGTTCGCGGTATGGCGCCGGAACCGGCGCGGTGCCGCGCGGCCGTCGGCCGGTCAGGTCACTGTCGTGCTGGAAGCCGACGAATTCCCTTACGACGCATTGCCTCTCGTCACGTCCTACGTGGACCGGTACGGCGTGCGGTGTGACTCGGTGCGCGTCACCGAACGCCGACTCGACGGCGCGCGCAGCGCATGGGTCAGCGTGACCGTGGCGGCCGCATCGAATCTGGCTGCGCTGCAGGCACGTTCGCCGGAGCTGCCGCTCGCGGACACCGCGGAGAAGGTGGCCCGACGGCTGGCCGACCAGCTGCGCGAAGCCGGCGTCCCGGTCGCGGTCACTGACGCCGCGCCCGCGCCCCGGTCAGACGGCGCGCGGGAGACGTGGCGTGCGGTCCGTGACGAGGACGGCTACCTGACGGCATACGGGCTGCCCGCCGATCAGCGGCTGCCCGGTTGTCTGGCCGAGCTGGCCTCGGCGACCGAACTGTGGACGGTGCTCGAGTTCGCGCCTGGTGCAACCATTTCCGCGGCCTGCGCGGTACGCACGGCCAACGCTCCCGCCGCGGCGGCTGTCGCGGGCCTGGCGCGCGAGTCGGGCCGGCAGGGGCCGCTGCTCGCGGCGATGGCCCCGGCGTCGGCCGGCGGCCTCGGCACGCGGCCGGGTGCGCTGACGAGCGAGTTACTCGCGGAGCTGTCGGGACGCGGCGCTGACACTGCCGTTGCGTCTGCGGCGCGGGCGTAGCGCCGATCCGGACTCCAGGGTCAACGGGCCGAACGGGCCCGGTCGGCTTGACGGTCGCTGCCGTCGAACATGAACGGGCTCATGAACTTGGTCATGCGGCGCAGGTAGTCGGGCTGGCTGACGTGCAGGATGTGGTTGCCGGGGAACCAGTGGAACGCGCAGCGATCCCAGTGTTCCCACAGCAATTCGGCCTGCTGCGGCGGCGCCAGGCGGTCACCCAGACCGGCGATGATCAGCCGGCGGTCGCGCGGCACCAGCGGCCGGTAGTTCAGCGGTGAGTGGTACTGCCCGGCGGTGGCGATCAGGTCGTCGTCGGTGTGCGCCAACCGGTTGCTCAGCTTGACCAGCAGATTGGCCGGAAACCATTCGTCGACCGTGCGGTCCGGTGTCACCACCGGGACGTTCGGGATGACGGCCTGGATGCGGTCGTCGACCGAGGCGATCAGCGACGAGGTGTAGCCGCCCAGCGACATTCCGGTCAGGGCAACGCGGTCGACCCCGGTGTGCTCCAGATAGTCGAGTACGGAACGGAAGTCGTGCACCGCTTGCGCCATGGCCTCGGCGAAGCCGGGGACGCCGTCCATGAAGAAGCCGTAGCCGCTGTACGGAGAGCCCTTCTCGGCCCGCGGCCCGTGGAACGGCAGGGTGTACAGCAGGACGTCGTACCCGGAGCGGAAGAACCACGGCAGCGAGAAGAACAAGCCGTTGAACAGGTAGGGCGAGCCCATGAACCCGTGGATCACGCACAGTGTGGGACGCGGACCGTCGTCGTGCCGCCAATGCTGGGCATGCACCACGTTGTTGCGCGCATAGCCGCGTCGCCGGTCCCGCATGCCGGGATACACGGCGTCGTAACTGCTCTGGAACCAGATGTTCTGCACCTGGCCGCGCGCGACCCGCTGCGCGACGGCGCCGGCGGCACGCGTGGACACCTGCGGCGGACCGCTGGGCGCGGGGAAGCACTGCCGGGGGTCCTTGGTGGCGGCCAGTTCGGCATAGAACCGCAGGGCGTCGGGGTCGTCGCCGGCCCGGTTGCGCACCGCCGACGCTGCCATCCGCGGAATCATGCCGGCGCCGATCACCGAGGCCAGCGCCGTACGAAGGCCCAGGTCAGCGACGGCAGAGGAGTCGACGATCAGCTTCTGTTGCCACGTCAGGTCGGACCGGCGCGGCAGTCCGCGGGCGGTGGCATCCGCGCCCGGCACGTCGGGGACCGGGACGGGTGGGTTGAACGCATCGCCGTGCGGATTGTTCACGTTCGGATGCTAACCCCGGTTCTCGGCGCCCGTCAGCCGATCTTCGAGATCGAACAGCCTGGCGGCGTTGTGGTACAGCACTTTTCGCAGCCAGTCGTCGTCCGGGGCCACCTTGCTGAGCACCTCGAGGGACTCGCCGTACCGGTACGGGATGTTGGGGAAATCGCTGCCGAACAGGATGCGGTCACCGAGCGCAGCCAGCCGGGGCAATTCGGCAGGCGGGAACGGCATGGACTCCTCGATGAACGGGGTGAACGCCATGGTGGTGTCCAGGTGCACGCCGTCGAATCGTTCGCAGAGGTCCAGGAAGTCCGTGTATTCGGGCATGCCCAGGTGCGCGATGATGAGCTTCAGACCCGGATGCCGGTCCAGCACGGTGCGGATCTGGCCTGGGCCGGTGTGCGCGCCGGGCGTCGGGCCGGAACCACAGTGGATGATCACCGGGACATCGGCCTCGTCGATGGCGCCCCACACGTCGTCGAGCAGCGGGTCGGCGGGGTGATAGGCGCCGACCTGGACGTGCGCCTTGAAAACCTCGGTGCCGCCGGCGATGGCCTCGGCCACGTAGTCAGCTGCGCCGGGCTCCGGGAAGAACGTCGCCGTCGACAGACAGTCGGGGTTCTGCGCGGCGAACTGCGCGGCCCACTGGTTCAGCCAGGCGGCCATGTCGGGCTTGTGCGGATAGACCAGCGACGTGAACGCCAGCACCCCGAAACCACGCAGCGTCTCCAGCCGGTGCTGCTCCTCGGTGCGGTAGGTGATGGGCCAGGTGCGGCCCGTGAGCGGCCCGGCGCTGTCGAAGTACTTCCACACCTTGTCCATCACGTTCTTGGGCATGAAATGGGTGTGCACGTCGATCAGGCCGGGAAGGGCCAGCGACTGCCAGAAGTCGCGTACTGAATCGTCCATCACCCAACAGAATGGCAGGCGCGCGCCAGGACCCGGCGGCAGGATGGGGATGTGTGGAATCCAGACACCTACCTCGCCTTCGCTGACCACCGCGGCCGGCCCTTCTACGACCTGCTCGCGCGCGTCGGTGCCCAGGCACCCCGGCGCGTGGCGGACGTGGGCTGCGGCCCCGGGAATCTGACTGCCACGCTGTCGGAGCGCTGGCCCGGCGCGGTGATCGAAGCGGTGGACAACTCACCGGAGATGGTCGAGGCGGCCCGGGCACGCGGCGTCGACGCCCGGGTGGTGGCGGCCGCCGACTGGGCGCCCGCGGCCGACACCGATGTGATGGTGAGTAACGCTGTGCTGCAATGGGTTCCGGAGCACCGCGACCTGTTGCGGCGGTGGGCCGCCGAACTGCCGAAGGGTGCCTGGCTGGCCTTTCAGGTGCCCGGCAACTTCGACTCGCCGTCACATCGGGCGGTGCGGGAGGTCGCCCGGTATCCGGAGTTCGCCGAGGCGCTGGCCGACATCCGGTTCCGCGAGACGAACGTGGTCGACGACCCGGCGGGCTATGCCGCGCTGCTGACCGCCGCGGGGTGCACCGTCGACGCCTGGGAGACGACCTATCTGCACCAATTGACCGGTGCCACACCGGTGCTGGACTGGATCACCGGCACCGCGCTGACCGACGTCCGCTCCCGGCTCACCGTCGACGCCTGGGAGCGGTACCGGCAGGCGATCATCCCGCTGCTGGCGCAGGCATACCCGCCCCAGCCCGACGGCACGACGTTCTTCCCGTTCCGCCGGATCTTCGTGGTCGCCCAGACGTGAATCAGTGAATCTGCTGGTACTGGTGCTGAATCGGGGTCCCGGGCTGGGGCGCGTTGTTCTGGTGCGCGAACACCTGGTGCACTGAGCTCGAGGTGGTGGAGGGCGCGGCGTGAGCGGACGTGGCCAGGCCGATCGCGATGAGGCCGGGCGCGACGGTCAGGCCGATGACGATGATGAAGTAGCTGACCCAGCGGGTGACGATGCTCATCTGAATTCTCCTGCTGCTGTGGGCTTTTGATGTCGTATCCGGGGTGATCCGGTGTTGACTCAAGAGTCCCGCAGCAGGGCCCGGCCGTCTGTCCACCAGCCGGGCCCTCAACAGGATGAATTCACTGTCCCCCGATCGGGGGACACCGCCACGGGGATTTGTGCACGATTTTCCGCGCCGACCGCGGAAAAACGTGCACAAATCCCTGGTCAGCGGAGGGTGTTGAGCGCCCCGAGCACCTGGGCGACCAGGGTGTCGATGTCGGCGCCGGTGGTGTCGACGACGAGATCCGGGTTCTCCGGCGGCTCGTAGGGGGCGTCCACGCCGGTCAGGCCGCGCAGCTCACCGGCCTTGGCCCGGGCGTACAGGCCCTTGGGGTCGCGGCGCTCGCACTCGCTGCGCGGGGTGGACACGTAGACCTCGATGAACGGCAACTTGGCGACGGTGCTCAGCTCGCGGGCGGTGTCGCGGTCCGACTTCAACGGCGACACCAGCGAGGCCAGCGCCACCACACCCGAGTCGGCCAACAGGCGTGCCAGGTGGCCCACCCGGCGGATGTTCTCGGCCCGGTCTCCCGCGGAGAACCCCAGGTCGTCGGACAGCCCGTGCCGGATGTTGTCGCCGTCGAGCAGGTAGGCCACCTGCCCACTTTCGACCAGCGCCCGCTCGACCGCGACGGCCAGCGTCGACTTACCCGACGCCGGCAGCCCGGTGAACCAGATGGTCGCGCCCCGCTGCCCGGTCCGTGCCCACCGGTAGGACCGGTCCAATGACGAATGGTGCCAACGGATGTCGCTGCGCGAGTGGGTGCCGAGCTTCACCTCGCGCGGCTCGGTGATGGTGCCGGCGCCGACGGTGTCGTTGGACGTCTCGTCGATCAGGATGAAGGCGCCGCTCTCCCGGTTGTCGCGGTACGGGTCGGCGATGACGGTCGAGCTGGTGCGCAGTGTGACGGCGCCGATGTCGTTGAGTACCAACTCGACCGGCTGATCGATGTCGTCCAGCGTCTCGGGATCGAGCCGCGTGTGCAGCGCCTGCACCGTGGCGCGGACGGTGCGGGTGCCCTGCTTGAGTGCCAGACGGTCACCGGCGCGCAGCGGGGTCTCGGCGAACCAGCACACCGTGGCGTCGAGCTCGCGGGCCAGCACCGGGATCGACGCGTTCTCGGCACTGCTGACCAGCACGTCGCCGCGGCCGACATCGATGTCGTCGGCCAGCTCGATCGAAACCGACAGTGGGGCAACGGCTGTGGTGCGGTCGTCGTCGAGGGTGTCCACGGCGGTGACGGTCGAGCTGGTACCCGCAGGCAGGCTCAGCACGGTGTCGCCGACCTGCAGGGTGCCCGCGGTCAGCCGGCCGGTGTAGCGGCGGCGCTGTTCCGCGGTGGGTCGGGACACCCACTGGATGGGCAGCCGCAGCTTGGCCGGTTCGGGTTGCGGCGCACTGAGTTCGATGCCCTCGAGGTACTCCAGTAGTGTCGGCCCCTCGTACCACGGGGTGTTCTCCGAACGGTGCACGACGTTGTCGCCGAGCTTGGCCGCGAGCGGGATCACGGTGAGGTCCACCGCACCCAGTCGGGCGGCAACCTTACCGAGCTCGTCGTGTACCGCATCGAAGCGCGCCTGGTCGAAGTCGACCAGATCGATCTTGTTGACCGCGGCCACGAAGTGCTTGATACCCAACAGCTTTGCGATCCGCGCGTGGCGCAGGGTCTGGCGCAGCACACCGGCGCGGGCGTCGACCAGCAGGATGGCCACGTGCGCGTTGGAGGCGCCGGTGAACATGTTGCGGGTGTAGCGCTCATGGCCCGGGGTGTCGGCCAGGATGTAGCTGCGGGACTCGGTGGAGAAGAAGCGGTAGGCCACATCGATGGTGATGCCCTGTTCGCGTTCGGCGCGCAGGCCGTCGGACAGGGCCGCCAGGTCGGCCACCCCGTCGTCGTCGGTGACGGCGTCCAGGTGGTCCAGCGGCAGGCTGTCGGTGTCGTGCAGCAGCCGGCCGATCAGGGTGCTCTTGCCGTCGTCGACTGAGCCCGCGGTGGCAATGCGCAGAAGTTGCCTGGTGCTCATCAGAGGTAGCCCTCTCGCTTACGGTCTTCCATCGCCGCCACCGACGTGCGGTCGTCGGCGCGGGTCTCGCCGCGTTCCGACACGGTGGCAGCGGAGATCTCGGCGATGACGCTCGCGATGTCGACGGCCTTCGAGCGCACCGCACCGGTGATGGTCAGGTCGCCGACGGTGCGGTAGCGCACCCACTCCACCGCGGCCGATTCGCCAGGACCCGGCTGGGTGTACTCCGACACGGCGAGCAGGATGCCATCGCGTTCGAACACCTCGCGCTCATGCGCGAAGTAAATCGACGGCAGCTCAAGGTTTTCCAGCTCGATGTAGCGCCAGATGTCCAGTTCGGTCCAGTTGGACAACGGGAACACGCGCACCTGTTCGCCCTTGCGGATGCGGCCGTTGTAGAGCGACCAGGGCTCGGGCCGCTGGGCGCGCGGGTCCCACTGGCCGAACTCGTCGCGGAAGCTCAGGATGCGTTCTTTGGCGCGGGCGCGTTCCTCGTCGCGGCGGGCGCCGCCGAACGCTGCGTCGAAGCCGCCGGCCTCCAAGGCATCGAGCAGGGTGCGGGTCTGCTGCCTGTTGCGCGACGCCCCCGGACCCGGGTCGGCCACCCGGCCGGTGTCGATGCTCTCCTGCACCGACCCGACGAGCAGCTTGTGCCCGACGCCGGTGGTGCGGCGATCCCGGAAGTCGATGACCTCGGGGAAGTTGTGGCCGGTGTCGACATGCAGTACCGGGAACGGCAATGGTCCGGGCCGGAAAGCCTTCTCGGCCAACCGAAGTAGCACTATCGAGTCCTTGCCCGCGGAGAACAGCAGGACCGGGCGCTCCAGCTCGGCCACGACCTCGCGGATGATGTGCACGGCTTCGGCTTCGAGCAGCCGGAGCTCGTCGACGTGAATACTCATACCGGCAGCCCTTCCTTTTCGGCTTCGGCGCGGTAGCGCTCCACCCATTCGTCCGAACGCTGATCGGCCTGCCGCTCCAGCACCGGCGTCGGTGCCAACCTGCGGTCCTGACCGAGCGCCTCGAGCACATCGCCGACGACCTCGGTCAGGTTGCGCCACAACACCGGATACGGCACTTCGATCCGGTTGACGTTCTCGTCGAGGAACCACTTCTGCCAGCCCTCCTCCTGGGCCCGCAGCATCCGCACGACGTGTGCGATGGCGCCGGCGTGGTACTCGGCGCGGGCGTCGCGCACCGGGTCCGGACGGCCCCGCCACACGCGGGTCTGCACCGCGCGCCAGAACGAAACCGCTTGTGACACCACGTCGGGCCGGTGAATGTGGATGAGCACCGGATCGGAGCCGATGACGTCGCGGATGGCGGCCAGCAGTCCGTCACCGGAGCGGTCCGGCAGGCCCTGGGCCCGGCGCTGCAACTGCGCGGTCTGGTTCCACATGAGCTTGCCGCCCCAGATGCCGTTGGGCGTGCGTCCGGCGGTCTGGATGTAGTCGCGCCAGATGGTGGCCGGGGCCAGCTCGGGCCTGCCGTCGATCAGCGGGTCCAGCAGCCGCAGGATCGATTCGTCTTCCGTGTCGGCGAACCATTCGCGCGGCTGCGGGGACATGCTGGTGTGTGGCAGGTACTGGAAGAACTCCTGGGGTTCGCCGGCCACACCGGTGGCGCGCAGCGACTCGACGAGAAGCGTGCTGCCGCTGCGCTGTGATGCGAGGACCAGATAGGCCGTCCGTGCTGTCATGGCGCAAGAGCCTAGCCTGCGCTGAAATCCCTTGCAGAAGGGGATTTTTCGCACAATGAGTATTAGTCTTGCGACGTCGAATCCGGGTTGATTCCGCGGTCGGAGGCCACCGCTGAGCGGCTCGTCGCAGGGCGTCCGTGGATGCTCAGATATGTCCGGGTATAGCGGTCGGAGATCTGCGTCCCGGTGAAGTCCGACGGTATGACATCGCCCGTCTGCTGCCGCCAGGTGTTGAGCTTGAGCGCCAATTGTGCTGCCACTGCATGGTATTCGGGTTGCACGTCGAGCAGGAGATTGTGCCGCTCGGTGGGGTCGGCGTGCAGGTCATAGAGTTCGCGGGCCGGGCGTGGGTCACTGATGGCCGGCTGCACGGCCCGGCCGGGCGGGCTGTCGGCGATGTCCCATGGCAGGTCCAGCAGCGGGCGCGAAGCATAGTTCTCGATGTAACTGAAGTCTTTTGTTCGCACTGCGCGAATAGGGTCGAACGAGTCGTGATAGGTCTTCGCGGTGTAGACCTCCTCGCGTACCGCGGACCCCGCCTCGCTGCGCGTCAGAGCCTGCGCGTGCGAAAAACCCTCCACCTCAACTGGAACGGGCACCCCGAGCAACTCCAACAGCGTCGGCAGCAGGTCCACCCCGCTGAAGAGTTCGTCGTACACGTGTGGCTCGATCCCGGCGTCGCGTGGTGGCCGCACGACCATCGCGATGCCCGTGCCGGCGTCGTACAGCGTCGACTTCGCCCGTGGCAGGGCCGGTCCGTGATCGGTGAGGAACACCACCCACGTGTTGCGGTCCAGCCCACGGGCTTCCAGCGCGTCCAGCAGCTGCCCCACCGCCGCATCGGCGACCGCGATGGACCCGTAGAACTCCGCCAGGTCTTCCCGTACGGAGTCGGTGTCAGGCAGGTAATCGGGGACGGTGACGGTCTCGCCGGCGGCGGGTTCGTAGCGTTCCCGCGGGTACGGCCGGTGCGTCTCGAAGAATCCAGTGGTGAGCAGGAACGGCTTCTGTGGTGGTTCCTCGAGCCACCGCAGGGCCTGCTCGACGACGTATTCACAGTAGGAGTTCGAGACGTCGTATTCGTCGAACCCCAGCCGGGACGGGAACGACGTCTCGTGCTGCATACCGAACAGTGCGGTGTGCCAACCGGATTCGGAGAGCAGCTGGGGAAGCGTCTGCACGCCGGCGTGGTACTCCCAGCCGTGGTGCGCCAGCCCGACGAGCCCGTTGCTCTGCGGGTAGCGCCCGGTGAAGATCGAACCGCGCGACGGCGAGCACAGCGGGGCGGTGGCGTGTGCCCGGGTGAACAGGGTGCCTTCGGCGGCCAGCTGGTCCAGCCGGGGACTGCGGACGTCGCGGTGGCCGTACGCCCCGAGGTAGCGCCCGAGGTCGTGCCAGTGCACGAACAGCACGTTCTGGCCCGGCGTGTGGGGCATGGGTCGGCTACCTCCTGGCGATCATGGTCACGAAATCAGCCATGAAACCGCGAATTGCTTTACTGTTCAACGGTTTCGTGCGGCATGATTCGTGCCCGCCTCATCGCCACGCGAACACCGGCTGCTCCAGCTCGTCGACCGGGTCCGGCCGGCCTTCCAGCCCGAGCCAGCGCATCTGCAGCAGGACCGCGCCCGTGGGCGCGTGGATGAGGTCGTTGCCCAGCGGAATCTGGACCACCGGACGGTCGCTCTCGGGGATGGAGATGAACCGCGGCGAGTCCGGCCGCTGCAACTGGTGCAGCCCGACGCGGTACACGGCCAGCACCTCGTCGGGTGACGGCTGCGGGTCCAGCCGGCCGCCGCCCCACACCACCACGGGCGTGATGACGTATCCGGAGCGCGTCGCGTAGTCGTCGAGCAGCCCCAGCACGGATTCCTCCGCCAGCTTGATGCCGACCTCTTCGTGCAGCTCGCGCAGTGCCGCGTCCACGACCGTCTCGCCGGGATCGAGGCGCCCGCCGGGCAGCGCCCACTGCGCGGAATGCGAGTTCAGCCGGGACGTCCTGCGGCACAACAGGAACGCCGCGCCGCCGGCGACGTCGACCATGCGGCCGTCCAGATTCTGGTCGGGCAGCGGCCGGCCACCGATCCATTCGTCGACCGGGGCGGGGTCGATCCGGTCCTCACCACGCTCGGAGTCCACCAGCACGATGGCCACCGCGGCGTGGCGCTTGGTGGGGTCGTCGACCACCCGCCGGCGGTGGCCGGTCAGGTGCGTCCCGATCTGCTCGCGCAGTGCGTCGTCGTACCGGATCGTCATCGGCCCGACGCTACGCGCCGACTGATTCAGGTGGTGGGCGGCATCCCACAGGCCAGATACACGTATTTGTTGGGCACGTCGAACGTGAATGCCCGGGCCGGCAGCGCGGCCAGCAGGTCGGCGGGTAGCGGCGTCTTGTAGCGCAGCGACATCGAACCCTCGAAACTCGGGTCGACCGCGGAGAGATCGGGGGCGTCCAGCAGCAGACCGGACTCGTCCAGCTCGGCACGGACCATGGTGCCGGCGGGCGCGTCCCACAGGTGGTTGACGGTCTTGGCGCCCTTCTTCGGCACCGACGACAGCGTGCCGAGCAGCCGCTTCTCGGTGATCACCAATGCGCCCACCAGGCTGCGGAGGGTGCTCTTGGCGACCTTGCCGGGGACGTGGCCGGAGAACCGGAACGTCACCGGGATGAACTCGGCCACGTGCAGCAGCCCCTCGGCCTGGAGCTGCTCACGGATGTCATCGGGCAGGTTGCCGATGCCGAGCAGCTTGCGCAGCAGTACAGCCATGCCTTCAGCGTAGGCCCCGGGGGTGAATGCCCCACGAGAAACGGCGCCGAGCGTGGACGTGTTGTCTCACACTCGGCGCCGCGTCGGTGGTGACGGCCGTCAGTTCTGCGCGGGCAGGACGTGCTCTCCGGTCTTGTCCGTGGCCAGGCACAGCGAGCAGATGTAGCCGCCCTCGGCCGAGGCCAGCATGTCGGGCCGCTCGTACTCGTGGTGGCACTTCTGGCACAGCAGGTGCGCGTCGGACGGGTTGCCGTGCTCGTCGTACATCGGCAGGTCGATGCCGTCGTCGGTGCGGCGCAGGTAGTACTTGCCCTTGGTGGCGATGGCGATGATCGGCGGCAGCACCACACCGAGCCCGATCGCCACCAGCGGCGAGTAGGGCGTCAGCGCGGAGCCGAGTCCACCGAAGAACGCCACCACCGACAGGCCCGCCGCGATCAGCATCGAGCCGAAGCCCACCGGATTGAAGGCGTACAGCATGCCGCGACGGAACTCGGGCTCCTTGGGCGACAGCTTCAGCAGGTACTTGTTGAAGACGATGTCGCTGGCCACCACCACAACCCAGGCCATGCCGCAGTTGGCGTAGAAGCCGAGGATGGTGCTGAGGAAGTCGAACATGTTGGCTTCCATCAGGATCAGCGCGATCAGCAGATTCACGCCGAGGAACACCAGGCGGCCGGGGTAGTGGTTGGTGATGCGGGTGTAGGAGTTGGTCCAGGCCAGCGAGCCCGAGTAGGCGTTGGTGACGTTGATCTTGATCTGGCTGATCACCACGAGCACCACGGCCAGGGTCATGGCGAGCCAGCCCGGCAGGAAGTTCTCGTAGATCGACAGGAACTGGTGCACCGGCTGGTTGGCGATGCCCGCGCTGTCGGCGACATTGGCGATCAGGTAGACGGCGAGGAACAGGCCGACGACCTGCTTGATGGCGCCGAAGAACACCCAGCCCGGGCCGGCCAGGAACATCCAGGTCCACCAGGAGCGCTTGTTCTCCGGGGTCTTCGGCGGCATGAACCGCAGGTAGTCGTTCTGCTCGGCGATCTGCGCGATCAGCGACAGACACACACCGGCGGCCAGCAGCGTCGAGCCCATGTCGAAGCCCTGGATGTGGTCCTTGCCCTGGTAGGCGAAGAACTGCCCGACCGATTCGGGGTGGCTGATCAGCAGGTAGACGAACGGCGCGACCATCAGGATCAGCCACAGCGGGGTGGTCCAGACCTGCAGCGTCGAGAGCACCTTCATGCCGTAGATGACCAGCGGGAAGATGATCAGTGTCGACACCGCGTAGCCGAGCCACAACGGCAGGCCCAGGCCCAATTTGAGGCCCTGGGCCATGATCGACCCCTCCAGCGCGAAGAAGATGAAGGTGAACGTCGCGAAGATGACGTTCGTGACCACCGAGCCGTAGTAGCCGAAGCCACTGCCGCGCGTCACCAGATCGAGGTCGATGTTGTAGCGGGCCGAGTAGTAGGCCACCGGGAACCCGGTCAGCAGGATGACGACCGCGAAGATCGCGATGCCCGCCAGTGCGTTGGTGGTGCCGTACGAGATGCCGATGTTGGCGCCGATCGCGAAGTCGGCCAGGTAGGCGATACCGCCCAGTGCCGAGATGCCGACCACGCGCGTCGACCATTTCCGGTAACTGCGCGGCGCAAAGCGGAGGGTGTAGTCCTCCAAGGTTTCGCGTGTCGCGGTCAACCGGTCCTGATCGACGTCCGGTACAGCGGCAGGCGACAGCGGCTCCTGGCTGAGGTCTTGGGTCATGGTTAGCGAAGCTATGGTCAGTTTGTTTCGTGCCCGTGACAGTTATGTTCCGGGCGGTAGCGAATTTCCAGCGCGCGAGCGCATCCCGGAAGGAGACCGGTGACGAACCGCAACCGCTGGCTGATCGGGGCCGCGGCCGTGATCGGTTACGCCCTGCTGTGGGTGGGCTGGGCAGCGCAATGGCCCTGGGTGACGGCTTTCGACACGTCGCTGCTCGCGCCCTTGCACCGGTACGGTGCGGCACATCCCGGCTGGGTGGTCGGCTGGCAGTGGTTCTCCTTCGTCTTCGGACCCTGGACCTTCCGGATCATCGGGGTGGTGGTCGCGTTCTTCGCGCTCGCACGGCGACAGCGTCGCACCGCGCTCTTCCTCTTGATCGGCGTCGCCGCGACCGGTCTGGTCACCGAGCTCGCCAAGGACATCGCCCAACGGGCGCGGCCGCTGACGGCGCTGGCACACGAACCGTCGTGGTCGTTCCCCTCGGGGCACGCGCTGGGCACCATGGCCGGTGCGCTGGGGCTGTGTGCGGTGTTCCGGCTGTGGGGGGTGGCGCGGCAGCGGCTGATCGAGGTGCTCTGTGCCGTCATCGTCGTGACCGTCGGGGCGAGCCGGGTGGTGCTCAACGTGCACAACCCGACCGACGTCCTCGCAGGGTGGTTGCTGGGTGCGCTGTGGTTCCTGATCTGCGTGCCCTTGCTCGCGCCAGTGCCTGCGTCGGCCGGGTCTCAAAGCCGAAGCCCTATCGTGCCCAAACCTTGACCCGCCCTGGCTTGACCTTCCAGAGGGCGGTTCTCGACCATGGACGGGTGCGCCGACTGTTCGCTTTGCTGTGTGCTGCCGCGCTGGCGGTGGCACTGGCGCCCGTCGGCAACGCGGTGGTCACTCCGTGGTTCGCCAACTCGGTGGGATCGGCCACGCAGGTGATTTCGGTTGTGGGCGTTGGTGGTTCGTCGGCGAAGATGGACGTGTATCAGCGAGGGCCCGCAGGGTGGGACGCCGTCGCGGTCGGGATTCCGGCGCACGTCGGTTCCCGGGGCATGGTCCCGCAGAGCCACGACGGCAACCTGCAGACGCCGATGGGCATCTTCACGCTGCCGTTCGCGTTCGGCACCGCCGCCAATCCCGGTACGGGTCTGCAATACGTCCAGACCACGCCCGATCACTGGTGGGACGGCGACATGAAGAGCCCCACCTACAACACCATGCAGGTGTGCAAGAAGGCGCAGTGCCGCTTCGACACCGACCCCGCGAGTGGCACCGAGAACCTCGACATCGCACCCTACAAATACGCCGTGGTCATGGGCGTGAACCCGCAACGGACGCCCGGCAACGGTGGCGCGTTCTTCGTCCACATCGGTGACGGCCCGACGGCCGGATGTGTGGCGATCGACGAGGGCACCCTGGTGAAGATCATGCGATGGCTGCAACCGGGAGCGCTGATCGCCGTTGCCAAGTAATCAGATATGAAGGGCAGCACCGGGTTTCAGCTTGAGCGGCATCGTCGCGTCGGGGGTGCGGTCGTGACTGTGGAGCTCGTCGATGCCGCCCCTGCCGGGCGTTGCAGCACACCGGGCGCACAGGCTCGGCAGGTTTCGTCCACAGGGCGGACACAGCGGACGAAAAGCAATCTGCGAGAACGCCGTTCGCACGTGTCCCGAGCTGCGGCAACGCGTTCGCACGTTAGGGTGGTGGGGTTATGAGCCACCAGCTGGGGTTGTCGATCGGGACGACCAACCTGGTCGCAGCGCGCGTCGGTGAACCGCCCATGGTGCGGCGCGCGGTGCTGCGCCTGTTCCGTGACCGCGCGCCCCAGATCGGGTTGGCCGCGGATGCCGTCGACGACGGCGTGACACTCACCGGCTTCGTCGAACGCGTCGGCGACCCGGTGCCGATGGTGGCGCCCGACGGCACGGCGTATCACGCCGACCAGTTGGTGGCCGAGGCGTTGGACGCCCTGATCGAGGCCGCGGGCGGTGAGCCGCCGACAGGACAGCTGGCGATTTCGGTTCCGGCGCATTGGGATACCGCGACGTTGCGGGCGATGCGGACCGTCATGCGATCCAATCCCAGCCTGGCGCCCAACGGCGTGCCGGCGCGGCTGGTGTCCGACGCGGTCGCGGCACTGACAGCACTGCACGCCAACCCGGGTCTGCCAGCCACCGGCACCGCGGCGCTGCTCGATTTCGGCGGTGGTGGCACCAGCATCACGCTGGCTGCCGCGGACACGTCGTTCGAGCCCATCGAGACCGTTCGGTACACCGAATTCTCCGGGGAGGCCGTCGACCAGGCGCTGCTGGCGCACGTGCTCGACCGTGTCGGTGGTGCCGGGGGAGTGGACACCGCAGGCACCGCGGCTGTGAGTTCACTGGAGAAGCTCCGTGAATCCTGCTGTGCGGCAAAGGAAGCACTGTCGGAGGCCGAGACGGCAACGGTGCCGGTGGACATTCCGGGCCACCAGGGCGATGTCGAGGTCACCCGCGCCGAGTTGTCCGAACTGCTCGACGATCCGCTGACCGGGGTGCTGACGGAGCTCGATGAGCTGTTGCAGCGCAACAACATTGCGTGGCGATCCGTCAGCTCGCTGGTTGCGGTCGGTGGTGGCGCGCGGATCCCGGTGATCAGTACGCGGCTCGCCGCACATCTCGAGGCGCGTGGCGCCGCGGGCATTCTCGTCACGACCCCGCAGCCGGCGCTCGATGCCGCGGTGGGTGCGGCACTGTTCGCGGTGTACGGCGCCGACGCCGACGCCAAGACCGGCATGGCGCCGGCCGCATTGCTGGGCACCGCACCGACCGCGGCGGTCGACGGCGGCCCTGCCACCGCGCCCGCGGCCATCCCCGAACTCGACGTGCTCACCGACACCGCGGCCGCCCGGGTGGTCAAAACCACCGGACCGTCCCTGGCCTGGTCCGAGGACTCCGACGGCGGCGGTGACCTGCTGCCCTACACCGGCGACGACGTCTTCGGTGACACCACGACCACTCGCGCCATCGCGCAGTATGTGCCGCCGGCCGCAGCGGTGGCCACCGAGCCGTCCAAGGCCTGGCAGCGGCTCCCGCTGGTGGTGTTCGGCGTCGCGATCTTCGCCGCGATCGCGGCCGTGGGCGGCGTGACGATCGCGCTCACCGGTGACCGCAAGCCCGTCGCGCCGCCGACCACCCCGCCGCCGTCGCTGAGCGAATCTCCGACGCCACCCCCGGCGCCGCCGGCCGAACCGGCGCCGCCCAGCACTGTCACCGTCACCAACGAGGTCCCCGCACCGCCACCCCCGCAGCCCAGCCCGACGTACCAACCGCCGGTCACCCACGCGCCGGCGCCGACGCACACCACCACGACGCACGCGCAGACGACGACTCCGCCGCCGGCGACGACCACCGCCACCACGAGCGAGCCGCCGCCTCCGCCACCACCACCGCCTACGTCGGAGACGCCGACTTCGACGACGCCGACCATGACGACGAGCTACATTCGGCTGCCGTTCGTGCCGGTGCCGATCCCGATTCAGGTCCCCAAAGGCCCGGACCAACCGGTGGAATCCCAGCCGCCGGCCAATCCGTACTACCCGGGACAGCAGCAGTACCCGTACGGGCAGTACCCGCAGCAGTATCCGCAGCAATACCCCTATTGATGGGCGGAATTGCATCGGATCTCGCTGATTTGAATCCCGTATTGACTATTGACGCAGGCGTCGGAACGTCAGTGTGAACAGGAAATTCACTTGCTCGCATACCACAAATGCGGCAATCTTGTTCTATGAATTCGACAAGAACACGCGTCGGGTTGGCGGCCGCTGCGGCCATGGTTGCGCTGGGCACTCTGGGTGCGATCTCCGCTGGAGTGACCGATGGAGGCGCCGTCGCCGGCTCCGACCACGCCCCGACCAACACCGTTTTCAACAGCCCGGAAGTCCCGGAATTCAACAACGGGGCCACCCAAACCTGGTCTCCGGCGGCATCAACTGCTTCAACGATGAGCGCAGCGCCGGGAGTTAAGGCAGGATAGGGCCCCATGAAGACTGCATGGGGTGTTGCTGCGGCAACTTCGCTGGGTGCTGTGGCCTTGATGTGTAGTGGTGTGGCGTCCGCCGGTTCTGCGCCCAATGTGGTCGGCCAGAAGTTCAGTGACGCGCGGTCGGCGCTGTCCAGTGCTGGATTCAAGCCGCTGGTCTCCACGACGGTGGGCGACCAGCTGCAGTGGCCGAACTGCGTTGTGACCAACCAGGTTGCCCGCACGGTGGCAGCGCCGGCGAACAGCGGTGGTTCGAGCAGCAGTCAGGTTTTGCTGTCGCTGAACTGTGAGGCGGCGTTCGCCACTGCGGGTAGCCCCGGTAACTCGCTGGGTAGCCCGGCGGGTTCGCAGGCTTACGCCTCGGCGTCGGCATCGGCCGCAGCGGCTGCCTCGTCGGCGTCCGCCGCAGCCGCGGCTGAGGCGGCAGCGGCCGGCGAAGCGGGCCAGGTCTGGGAGGGCCAGAACTCCGACCGCTGAACCTGAACCGGTATTGCTGGACGGTTTCGGTTTCTCGGTGGTGCCGAATGCGCGGCTGTCTGCACACCTGCGCGTTCGGTATTGCTGTTCTCAATGCTCGGGTAGGGATTCGCTGGCTGGCATAGAGATTTGGACAAGCGTACGTTTTGCTGACTGCTGGTTAGCGCTCCTGCGCCCGTGATGAGAATGCCGCTCTGACAGGTGATTTCAAGCGTGTCG
Source organism: Mycobacterium sp. SMC-17 (assembly GCF_045310915.1). Lineage (NCBI taxonomy): Bacteria > Bacillati > Actinomycetota > Actinomycetes > Mycobacteriales > Mycobacteriaceae > Mycobacterium > Mycobacterium sp. SMC-17. Next base: position 145,981 of record NZ_JBJIAK010000007.1, read on the forward strand.
TAAGTTGCGCCAAGTCTGTCTGAGCGGCTTGTATATCCCCTTGTGCCGGAAATGGATCGTCGAAACATGATGCGCGCGTCGGGGCTTGGCCTGCTGGCCGCCGCCGCGATGCCGTCCCCCGCCGCTCTGGCGGATCCCCAACCGGGCAGTTCGCCCACTGCGCCGCTGGCCCCGCAGCCTGCCGCGCAAACGCCCACGTACATCTTCCACGATGAGTTCGACGGCCCCGCCGGGTCGCGGCCCGACCCGGCCAAGTGGAACATCTCGCCGCGGCGCGAGACCATCAAGAACCCGGTGTTCTGGGACCGCCCGGAGAACATGGGTCAGTACCGCGACGACCGGGAGCACGTCTTCCTCGACGGCAAGGGCAACCTCGTCATCCGCGCCACGCGCGATGCCAACGGGAAATACACCAGCGGCAAGGTCTTCGGCACTTTCTGGGGTGGCATCAACACCACCTGGGAAGCCCGGATCAAGTTCAACTGCCTGACCAACGGCTGCTGGCCGGCCTGGTGGCTGTCCAACGACCACCCCGTCGTCGGCGGCGAGATCGACCTGGCCGAGTGGTACGGCAACGGTGAATGGCCGTCGGGCACCACGGTGCACGCCCGGTCGGACGGCACGTCGTTCGACACGCACCCGCACCCGATCGACGGTGGCTGGCACACCTGGCGCGTCACCTGGAACGACGCCGGTATGTCGTTCTGGCAGGACTACACCGAAGGCATGCAGCCGTACTTCTACGTGCCGGCGAACTCTCTGGACGACTGGCCGTTCAACCTGCCCGGCTACTCGGTGTTCCCGGTTCTGAACCTGGCGGTGTCCGGTTCCGGTGGCGGCGACCCCAAGGGTGGCAGCTACCCGGCCGAGATGCTCGTCGACTACGTGCGCGTCTGGTAAACCTCCGACAACTGTCGATGGGCCCCGCTTCGGCGGGGCCCATTCTCATTGGGGGCCGCGACCGCGGAACGTGGTGCCGGCCCGCTCCAGCAGTCCGCGTACGCGGGTGATTCCGTAGCCGGTCTCCTCGGCGAGCTGGCGGATGCTCTCGCCGTTCTCGTAGCGGATGCGCAGTTCCTTGCCGATGCGTTCGGCCGTCGTCGGGTCCAGCCGGACGTGCTTGGTCACCGGCGGCACGTCGATGGCGCCCCCGGCGTAACCCTTGTGGACCTGGCCGCGCGGCGTGACATCGGCGGCGGACTCGTCGCCCCACGCCGTCCAACCCGGCTGCGGATGCCGGGCAAACAGCTCCAGATACGGGCCGGGCGAGCAGGCCTCGATGAATCCGTACTGCTCGTCGGGCTTGCGGGAATGCTCCCGCTTGCGGGTCTCGATCATGTTGACCTGGCTGCGGGCGTGCGGCAGCGTGCGCATGCTGCCGCGCACGCCGAACAGGATGATCTCGGTGACGTTGCGGAAATAGAAGCCGACACCGCGGCCGTCGGGCCCGCCGTCCTTGCGCCGCTTGGCCCAGATGACGTTGGAGACGTAGCGGTAGCCCCACGCCTCCATGACGCGCAGCCCCTCGGGCAGCAGCGCGTTGGGCACCCACAGGTACAGGTGCGAGTCACGCGCGGCGACGGTGGACACCGGGATGTCGCAGATGGCCTCGAGATCGAGCGTGGAGTACCGGTCAAGGCGCCGGTGCTCCGGTGCCACCTTGCCGGTTCGATTGGTGAAACGCCAAGGCGGATCGGCCAATACGGTCTTCCAGCCGCCATCGATGGTGGGCAGCGGCGGCGGCGCGGCGATATCGCGCAGGGGGGCGGCCTTCGACTCGGCGCCGGCCTGATCGCTGCGTTTCGCCACGTTGTCACTCCTACCTTCGAATTAGATCTTTTCGAACGGAGAAGATCTTCACGAAATCGTAGGCGATGGCACCGACAGGTCAGGCTTCCCAGAGGCCGATGTCGTCTGCGGGTTGCCGGTCGTCTCGAACCGGGGCGTGGTCGGCCCAGGTGCGGGCGCAGATCGCGACGGCCAGCAGCGGGCAGCCGCCGCTGTCGCCGCGCTGCATGCGGGGCCGCAGCTTCTCGGTGTTGGTGGTGGTCGTGGTGGCCAGGATGCGGCGGGCGCGCTCGTCGTCCATGCCGGCCTCGATGCCCAGGCGGTAGCCGAGCGTGCGCAGGTCGGTCTGCGTGCGGGTGATGATGACGGCGACGTCGATCAGCGCCGCGTCATACAGCGCCCGGTACGCGCTCAGGTCGCGATCGAGGTTGCCGTCCTTGGCATTCCACTCCACATCGAGGGCCAGCCGGTCGACGAAGTTGTCGACCTTGTAGCCCTCGTTGAAGACCTCGGTGTCTTCCAGCGTGGGGTGCATCTCGCCCGCCGGCTTGTGCGGCATCTTGCGCAGTTCCAAGCGGATTCGGGTGTCCACGCGTGCCTCACGCCAGCCCTTGTTGCGGAAGGCGGTGTTGAGGCGGGCGGCGAGTTCGGTCTCCTGGCCGCCGGGCTGGACGAGATCGTCGGTACGGAGCTGGAATTCGTGCAGGGCGGTGAGGAGCTCGTCGAACCGCTGCGGGTTGGTGGCGGCGAGGATCGCGGCGGCGTTGCGGGTTTCGATGAACTCGTACCGGTCGCGGATGTGCGGCGGCAGCACGCGGGTGTACGAGTCCGTCAGATCCACGGGGCGACGGTAGCAGTGCGCCGGTCCACGGAATAACCCGCGGAAGTCCGCCGTCGCATCGTGCTGTGCAGGCCCTTGATCTTTCGCCGCATGACCGGGCACTACACGCTGACCGAGGAACACGCCCGGCGGCTGGCTGCGACGGCGTTGCGGGGCTTGTCCCCCTAGTGACCCTCGCCGCCGCGCGTCAGCCCGTCGAGGAAGTCGCCGAGTTCGCGCTGCACCGTGTCAGGCTGTTCGGTGAGCAGGGCGTGGCCGGCGCCGGCGATGTCGACGATTCGCGTGCGGGACAGGTGGGCTGCGGTGTACTCGGCCTCGCTGCGCGGGATGTAGTCGCAGACGCCACGCAACAGCAAGACCGGTATCGACTGCAGACGTCGCAACGCGTCAGGGGTGAGCCCGGTGCCGGGCTCGCGTTGCAATTGCTCGTGCAGGTAGTGGCCGGGTGTGGAAGAAGGGGACGGCGGCGGTTCGCCGGAACAGGTGAGTCCGCCGGCGGCGAGGTCATTGAGTGTCGCGAAGCGCGCGTCCATCTCGGGGTCGTCGCCGAATACGTGTGCGGTGTCGGGATCGGTGAGCGTCAGCAGGTACATGAACAAGTTTCGTGGCGTGAGCGCGCTGGCGTACAGGCGCAGGGTTTGCGTGGTTGACAGACGCGCCTGTGGCTGCGGGATCGGCGCCGCGCGGCCCAGAACTGGCAACGAACCGGGTGACAGCAACACCAGCCCCTCGACCCGGTCGGGTTGCTCGGAGGCGAACGTCTCGATCACACCGGAGCCGGCGGAGTACCCGAGCAGCACGACCCGTGCCAGGCGGAACTCATCGAGCAACTCGGAGAGGTCGGCCACCGCGCGGGCGGTCGAGTACCCGGTGGGGCGTTCGAGACGCGACGCGTCACCCGCGCCGATCTGGTCGTAGAAGATGACGGTGCGGTCCGGCACGGCGCGGAGTATCGCGGTTTCTTCGGCCTGGCTGAACGGCACCCCGGGGCCGCCGTGCACGGCCACCAGCGGTGGCAGGTCGCCGGGTCGCTCATGAATCCGCACCGGCATCACCGCACCATCTCGCAGGTGGAGCCCGTCGGCGACCCGAGACGGCAGCGGCCTCGGCATCAGATACAGGCCGCTGGCGGCCAGTGTTGCCAGGCTGAGCGCGATGATCGTCGTACCGCGCCGGCCCAAGACGCCGACGAGCCGGGTGCCGACCCAGGCGGTACCGATCACGGCCGCCACCCCTACGGCGATCGCTGCCGATGCCGGCAACCCGACCGCTGCGCCGGCGATCACAGCCGCGCCTTCCAGAACCCACGCGACCACAACCACCGCTACTGCGGCGAGCACGGTTCTGGCCATCATCGACGCTCAGCGACGGGTGAGTACCGACTCCAACTGTTCGGCGGTGCGCGCCCAGCCGTTGTGGAAGTTGTCGTACTCGTGCGAGGGCAACAGAGAGTGCTCGATCTTCATCAGCGTCTCGCCCTCGCCGTGGGGTTCGAAGGTGACGTTGACGACGCTGGCCATCGTCGGGTCGGGCCAGTTCGAATTGCTCCACGTGAAACGAAGCAGTCGCGGACGGTCGATCTCCAGGAAGTGGCCGATGATCAGGACGATGGTGCCGGTGGCGTCGTGGTCGACGTCGAACCGCAGCTTGCCGCCGACATGGGGTTCGACGGTGATGGCGACGCACCGGGACGGGCGTGGGCACATCCAGTCCATCAACGACTCGACATCGAGCCACTCGCCGAACACCACGTCGGGGACTGCCGGCATGACGCGCTGCACGCGCACGGTGACGGGTTCTGTCATTGACCATTTCCTTTGCGTCGCAAGCGGTCTGCGAGGGCATCCGCCCGCACCGACCAGAAGTTGGATTGTTCGTTGATCCACTGCTGCGCCATGGTCAATCCCTCGGGGCGCAGGGACACCCAGCGTTCGCGGCCGCGGACATCGCGTTGTACCAGGCCCGCCGATTCCAGCACGCCGATATGCCGGGAGACGCCGGCGAACGTCATCGGCAGCGGGGCGGCCAGGTCGGTGATGCGCGCATCGCCTTGCCGCAGCGTCTCCAATAGCCGGCGGCGCGTCGGATCTGCCAGGGCGGCGTAGGCCCGGTCCAGCAGCTGATCTTCAACCATCTTGTTGACTATAGCGGCGGATCGTGCTCTCCTGGAACGGTGACGTTCAACAAGTTTGTTTAATGAATCTGTAGAGGAGGGACGCCGTGCAGAAACCCGACATCGTGTCCGCGGCCGAATGGGACGCCGCGCTGGAGAAGATGCTCGTCGCCGAGAAGGAATGGACCCGCCAGCGTGACCAGTTGGCGGCGATGCGCCGCCGCATGCCGTGGACGCCGGTCACCAAGGACTACACCTTCGTCGGTCCGGACGGCGAGCTCAGCCTGGCCGACTTGTTCAGTGGGCGAAGGCAACTCGTGATCTACCGGGCGTTCTTCGAGGAGGGCGTACAGGGCTGGCCCGAGCACGCCTGCCGGGGTTGTTCGATGATCGCCGACAACGTCGGCCATGTGGCCCACCTGAACGCGCGCGACACGACGCTGGCGTTCGCCTCACGCGCGCCGCAGCCCGACATCGCGCGGATGACGGCCCGGATGGGCTGGAAGATGCCCTGGTACACCATCACCGACGACTTCGACGTCGACTTCGGCGTACACGAGTGGCACGGCACCAACGCCTTCATCCGCGACGGCGACGCCATCTACCGCACCTACTTCATCAACAACCGCGGCGACGAAGCACTCGGCACCTCGTGGAGCTATCTCGACATGACGGCGCTCGGCCGGCAGGAGACCTGGGAGGACTCGCCGCCCGGGTACCCGCAGGACCCGCCCTACGAATGGTGGGACTGGCATGACACCTACGGCGAGCATCAGCCCTCACGATGGTTCGGCGACCCCGATCCCAGCAAGCCCGACGATCCCCGCCCGCCCCGCACAGAAGGGTGCGCCTCCTGTGAGCGATGAAGCCCATCTCGCGGCGCTCTACCAGCAGACCATGGACCGCATCGTCGAGTTGGTCAGTGCGCCAGAGGTTTCCGTCGATACTGCGGTCGCTGCCTGTCCCGGCTGGTCGGTGCGGGACGTGCTGGCCCATATGGCCGGCGTCGCGCAGGACTGGGCCGCGGGGCGTCGGGTCGCCCCACCCAACGATGCCCAGACGGCAGCGCAAGTTGCTCGGTTCGATGGCTGCGGCCTCGACGACATCCTGCGGGCCTGGGGCGATGCGGCCGCCGAGCTGCCGCGGCTGGCTCAGGAAGGTATTGCGCCGCCGCTCGGCGACATCGTCGTCCACGAACATGACATCCGGGATGCGCTCGGCCGACCGGGCGCGCGTGATTCCGCTGCCCTGCAGCAGGTTTCGGACCAGCTCCTGCGGATGCTGGTCACGCCGGTGCCGATGCGTGTCGTAGTCGAAGACGGTGAGTACCGGTGCGGTCCGGACGCGGAACCTGCGGTCGATCTGAAGACGACGCTATTCGAAGCGCTGCGCTGGCGCACTGGGCGGCGCAGCCGTCGTCAGATGGCGGCCATGGCGTGGTCCGGGGACTCGGCACTTGTGCTCGACCACCTGTACCTGTTCGGACCCGCGACCGCCGATCTCGTTGAGTGACTACGGCCGCGGCTGGGTCAACAACGCGACGACGGCATCGGTCAGCGCCGCGCGGGCGACGTCGAGATCCGACGTGAACCCGATCTGCCGTTCGTTGCTGAGACCGCGGATCGCGGCGGGAAGCAGGCACCGCACCCGGTGCAACTGGTGCGGGTCGACGTCGAGCCCTTCCATCAGGTAATCGAAACCCTGAATCCAGTCGAGTTCGCGGGCCGCGAAAGCCGCTGCGGTGCGCGGATATTCGGCAGCGATGTCGGACCGTCGCGCCGGCAGTGACGTGCGCAGCGCGGTGAGGGCGCGGCCCTCGGTGGTGTCCAGGTAGCGCCAGACGGATTCGATGGCGCCCTCCACCCGCTCGCGCAGGGTGCCGCTGCGCGGCGTCTCCGGTCCGGACGCCCAACTGCGGGAGTGGATTTCGGTGATCACCGCGACCCAGAGCCCGTCCAGGTCGGCGAACTGATGTTGCACCGTGCCCCAGGTGACGCCCGCATCCTTGGCGATGCGGTTCGCCGACACCGGCTCGCCACCGCTGTCGGCCAGACAGCGGATGGCGACGTCGAGCAGGCGGGCCCGGGTTTCCAGGCCGCGCTTGTTCAGCTTGGTGCCGGCGCCCGACTCGGTGACGACGGCCTGCCACTGCTCCCGGGCGAGGGCCGCCTGCGGGGAGTCGCGGGCCGGACGGTCAGGCAAATCGGCCCGGATTCGCCGCGACGGCCCGGTGCAGCGTCGGCCGGTTGGCCCGGTAGGCCTCGACGACGGGCGCCAGTTCGTGCGGACTGGCCCCGTGCATGATCACCGAATGCACGCCCAGATCATACTGGCGGGCAATGGTTTTCGCGCAATCCTGCGGCGAGCCCTTGGCGACGGCGTCCAGCCACTCGGTGGGGATCAGCTCGGCGATCCGCTGCAGCGTCTCGAACGACGCGCTGGCATCGATCGGTCCGGCGGTCGCCGCGTCCGTGAACAGGTCGGACTGCCGGATGCGATCCCACGTCGCCCGGTCCCAGCCGTTGGCCGAGACCAGGACATCTGGGTACGCCTGCAGGTACGTCGCGAGCCGTCCGACGCCACGCCGGATCTGGTCGTCCTCGGACAACGCATCGGGGACCGTCGCCAAGCAGGCCCAGATGCGGACACTGTCCGGATCCCGGCCGGCCTTCTCCGCGCCGCGGCGTACCGCGGCGACAGACTTCTCCGTCGCCTCGTCGGAGAAGAACGTATGCAGCACAACGAAATCCGCAATCTCGCCGGCCAGTTCCATGGTCTTCGGGCCGACCGCCACCAGGCCGATCGGCGGCCCGTCTTCCAGGCCGTTCACGTGGCGCAGCATGGGCCACTTCCCGGCTGGGCCGTCGTGATCGAGGATCATCTCGCCGGCCCAGAGGCGGCGCAGGATGCCGAAGAAATCGCGCAGCCGCGCCTCGGTCACGACCGGCAGACCGATCGCCTGCCAGTAGGGCCCCATCCCGCGGCCGAACGCCATGGCGAACCGGCCCTCGGTCAGGGCATGCATCGTCGACCCGATGGTCGCGGTGACCGTGGGGTGCCGGGTGTGGTGATTGGTCGACGGCGCGATGCCCAGCGTCGTGCTGGCGCCTGCCACCGCGCCGCTGAGAACGCCCGCGTCCTTCACGGTGAAGCGCTCACCGATGTGGCAGGAGCCCAACCCGAGCGCCTCGGCATCCCGGGCCTCGGGCAGCACCACGCGGGTGTCCGCGGGATGCCGGGTGACGGCGTAGTAGCCGAGCTCGTTGAGCTGGTCCTGCGTGCTCATGGTGCGCCTTTCATCGGAGACGCTTAGCACTGTTAACCATCTAGCAGGCAATTGTCAATGAGGGTTCTCAATAACTTGGAGCGTCTGCCGATGCACCCGCCGCGTCGATGCTCGGGAACCGGGCATGCAATTGATCGATCAGGAACCGGGCCTCGTCGAGGTCGCGCCGCAGCTCCCGGGCGCGCCGGCGCATCGACCGCGCCCGCTCTGACCAGGCCGTCGCATCGGGCAGGGACTCGACCCTGGCCAGCCTGGATGCGAGGTCCCAGGCATGCCTACGCAGCTCGGCGCGCAATGCCCGAGCTTGTGCCACATCGGCATCTTCAGTCACGCCGCCATATTTACATGACGGTCAATTGGCTGCATGGCCAAATGCTTAGATTGACTTTGAATCGTGGCTCACGGCCGCTGTCGACACTGACAGGACGACGTCGACAACGGCGTCGAGGAACGCATCGTCGACCGGTTCGCCCGTCACGATCACGCGATGGTGGACCGGGCCGACGAGCCACTCGGCCAACGCGGCGACGTCGGTCTCGGGGTGCAGCTCGCCGCGTTCGATCGCGCGGAGGAACGGTTTTTGGTCGCGCGTGCGCTGATCATCGAGGTAGCGGGACCGAAATGTCTGTGCCAGTTCCGAATCGTGTTGCGCTTGCCCGATGAGTGCGCGGTAGACGGCGCCCGCGTCATCCGTGGTCAGGAAGTGCGCGGTATCGCGCAGATGTGCGCGTAGATCCGAGTCGAGGCAGCCGGTATCGGGCGGCTCCAACGCTGCGGCGGCGTCTTCGAGGAATGCGTCCATGAGGACTTCGGTCTTGGAGCCCCACCAGCGATAGACGGTCTGCTTGGCGACTCCAGCCGCTTTGGCGATGCCTTCGATGGTGACGCCGGAAAAGCCCTTTTCGACGAGTAGATCATCAGCTGCGCGCAGTACGGCTTCCCGCGCAGCTTCACTGCGACCGTGCCGGTTCCCGTGATGCGGTTGCGCGCCTGCCATGGGTCGATTGAACACCATCGTAGCTCTAGTCTAGACGCAACGTTGCGTCTACTGTAGGTCGTATGACCTCAACGCTGAACCAACCGGAATACGCCTCGATCATCAATCGCCTGTTCGCCGATGCACAGTTGGACGATCGACGGCGGCAAGGGTTTTCGCCGACCGACTACGACATTGCGGAACGTGCCGACGTCTGCCAGGACTTCTACCTGTCGGTGGCTCCTGACCCGGGCCGACTGCTGTACAGCCTGGTCCGCGCAGTGAAGCCCTCGACGATCGTGGAGTACGGGATGTCGTATGGCATCTCCACCCTGCACCTGGCCGCGGCGGTCCGAGACAACGGTGTCGGGCGGATCATCACCACGGAGATGAGTTCGCGGAAGATTGCGGCGGCCCGCGCGACGTTCGCTGAGGCGGGGGTTGCTGATTTGATCACGATTCTGGAAGGTGACGCCCGCACGACCCTCGAGACCGTCACGGGTCCAGTGCAATTCGTGCTTCTCGACGGTTGGCCCGATCTGGACCTGCCGGTGTTGAAGATCCTGGAGCCGGTGTTGGCGCCCGGTGCACTGATTCTCGGCGACAACGTCAGGCTCGACCCTGATCACGTCTACCGCGACTACGTCAACGCGCCGGGGAGCGGCTACGTCAGTGTCCCGATTCCGCTCGACAAGGGCTTGGAATTGACCGTTCGGGTGTAGCCCGCCCTACAGCGGGCGCACCACCCGGGCGGGTGAGCCAACGGCCAGCACACGCGGCGGCAGGTCGCGGGTGACGACCGAACCGGCACCCACGACTGTGTCGGCGCCGATCGTGACGCCGGGGCACACGATGACGCCGCCGCCGAGCCACACGTTGTCAGCGATCGTGATCGGCTCGGCCGCCTCCCACTTGTCTCTCCGGGGCCCCGGCTCGAGCGGGTGAGTGGCCGTCAACAGTTGCACGTTGGGTCCGATCTGGACGTCGTCGCCGATGCTGATCCGCGCGACATCGAGCAGGATGAGCCCCCAGTTCGCGAAAGTGCGTGCACCGATGGTCGTTTGGTAGCCGTAGTCGCACTGCAGCGGCGGCCGGATCTCACTGCCGTCCCCGAAAGCGCCGAGGAGTTCTCGGAGTAGACGGTTGCGTTCCTCGAGCTCGGTGGGATCGAGCGCGTTGATCCGGTGGGTGAGCCGCTGTGCGTGTTTGGACTCGCGGATCAATTCGGGATCATCGGCGAGGTACAGGTCACCAGCGAGCATGCGGTCGCGCATCGAACGAGCCATGACTCCACGTTAGGTGCGCCCGGCCGGGTGAACCTTTTTGATAGCTGATTCGTTCAATTGATATGAGCATCATCGACTTCCGCCGCCGGCGCCCCGCCGCGCCGACCTTCGTGGTGGTCGACCGTCTGCACGGCCGGCGTGCCGAAGAGGTGCCCGGGGAACAGATCGCCGCCACCGTGTCGTCGTGGCTGGCCGAACTGGGGGTGGAGAGCCCGCTCATCGATGCACTGGAGTCGGCCGCCCAGAATCAGGACTGGCCGACCGTCTACGCCCTCGGGGAGCGGCTGTCGGTCGACGTCATGGTCGCGTAGCCGAAACCCGCACGCGGTCGTCCGACGTCGCGCACAGTGGGTGCATGACAAAGTTGCGCGTTGGGAATGCCTGTGCCGCACTCGGCTTGGCCCTGTTGTCGGCGCCCGTCGCAGCGGCGACGCCGCCGGAGGGTGACGTCGTGCGGACCGATCTCGCGCGTGGCGACACCACGGCTCCGGTGGACATCGATACCGGTGGCGCGCCGTCGACCCTCATCATTCAGGGACTGAAGCTGGCGCCGGGCGCCAGCAGCGGCTGGCACACGCACCCCGGCACCGAGTATTCGGTGATCAACACCGGTGGGGTCGTGTTGCAGACCGCGGGTGACTGTGCGGGAACCGAGTTCGCCAGTGGCCAAGCGGTTTTCATTCCCGCTGGGGTACCGCACCGGGTTGCCAACGAGAACACCGGTGCCGCCGACGTCGTCGTCACCTATACGGTGCCCGTCGATGTCCCGCTGCGGGTCGATGCCCCCGACGCCTGCGCCGGGTGAGGTCAGCCCAGCGCCAGCTTGGTCGGCGCGCCGTCCATGCTCGACAGGTTCTTCTGCTGCCAGTAGTCGGCGACGCCCTCCGGCCCCTTCTTCTCGGCCCAGGTGTCGAGCAGGACGCGCTCGGACTCGACCGACATGAGCGGCACGCCGAAACCGCATGAGGTCTGGACGATGTCCACGCTCAGGTTGTAGATCTGACGGGCACTGATGTGCGGCGGGAACTGGCTGTAGAGCTCGTCCCAGTCCGCGTCGCCGGGCGCGACCTCACGGGCGGTGCCATACAGCCGCAGGATCATCGGCTCACGCTCGAACGAGCAGAACATCAACGTCATCCGCGGGTTGTCGAGCAGGTGCGCCGAGGTCTCGTTGCCGCTGCCGGTCAGGTTCAGCCAGGCCACCCGATGTGGCCCGAGGACGCGAAGCGAGTCCAAGCCCTTCGGCGACAGGTTGACCCGGCCGTCGCGCGCTGCGGTCGCCACGAAGTAGATGCTCTGCGCGGCGATGAACGTGCGGAACCGGTCGTTGATCTCCGGGAACTGCTTGGCCATGTGGGCATGCTTGCACGCGGGAGAGGCCGGGGGCGAGCGAGTTTCAGATGCCGGGATGGGTCGCCCGGCCGCGCGGCTACGGAGCTGTGTGGGCGGCTGTGTCGTGATGCAGCTGGACTGCGGGCGCGACCCAACGACGGAGGAACGCGCGTAACTCCTTGCCGTGTCGGTCAGGTCCGCCGGGATCCAGGATGAACGACTGCAGTGTGCGCAGCATGAACTCGACGAGCTCATCGAGTTGCCGGCCGCTGAAACCGGCTGCGGGCCAATCGACTTGGAAACGTTCGAGGATGGAGCGGCCGAATGTAATCGCCGTCTCGGAGGTGACGCCCGCGGCGAACGCACTTGCCCTGCCGGGATGCATGACCAGGCTCAGGTAGCGGTCGTTGGGGAGCTGTTCCAAGGTGTAGGCGATGCCTTCGATCACGGCGTCGGTGGGGTCGGTGATCGACTGCAGGTCGTCGGCCAAGCGGTCCAGGAATCCTTCGACTGCCGACAAGGCGGTGCCCGCCATCAGTGCGTCGAGCGTCGGGAAATACCGATACACGGTCTGCCGGGTGACCCCGAGTTCACTGGCCACATCGGACACGCTCACCGAACCGCGCGCGTCGATCGATGAACGCGCCGCGCTGACAATGCGGCGAACCGCCTCCTCGTCGTCGACGGGGATGTCACCAGACCAGCCGTGCCTGCGCATCACCGCATACTCCCATCCCGCTGCGATTCGGAGGGTGCCACCAACTCTTGACCATACATATGGCATCTGATGTATGGTCCGAATATTCCCGAACGTGAAATGAGGTCAGCCATGACGGCGATCGCCGAAGGACCGGTCAGCAATCAGGACGAGGAACTGACCAGGCGCGCCTTGCGTCACGCCCTCGACAAGACGACGGACATGGCCGACCGCGAACTGCGGGTACCGCTGCACTACTACCGCGATCCGAAGATCACCGAGATCGAGGAGTCGCAGGTGCTACGCCGCGTTCCGCTGGCGATCGTGCCGTCGGCCCAGATTCCCAACGTCAACGACTATGTCGTGCGCTCGGTGCTGGGCGATTCGCTACTGGTGACCCGCGACCGTGACGGCATCAGTCACGTGTTGCTCAACTACTGCCGGCACCGTGGCGCGAAGCCGGCCTGCGGGGCCGGTAACGCCGCCCGGTTCACGTGCCCGTACCACGCGTGGAGCTACAAGAACACCGGCGAACTGTTCACCGTTCCCGGCAAGGCGGGATTCGATTCGATGAACAAGGCCGACTACGGACTGGTCGAGCTGCCGAGTCAGGAACGACACGGCTTCATCTGGGCCGTGCTGACTGCCGGCGCCGACATCGACGTCGATGGCCATCTCGGGGCGATCGGGCCGGAACTCGAGCTGATGAACTACGCCTCGTACGGCTATCACACGGAGAAAGAGTTTCAGTCCCAGGTGTCGTGGAAGGGTGCCCTGGAAGCGTTCGCCGAGGGGTATCACTTCCCATTTGTCCACGGCGAGAGCGTGATCGGGCAGAACACCCTGTCCAACACCGGGGTTTACGACGAGTATGGCAAGCACCACCGCATCGGCTTCCCCTTCAACTGGGTCGCCAATCTCGCCGACGACCCGACGGGGTCGTGGGACCCGCACCAGAACATGGGCGTCATCTACTGGATCTATCCCAACCTCATCCTGGCGAACAGCCCGATCGGGGTGGAGATCATCGACATCCTGCCGGCCGGCGAACCGACCCGATGCTCGGTGCGGCACAGCTGGATGGGACGGGTGCCGGCCACCGACGACGCGATGCGTGCGGTCTATGACCAGGTGTACGACAACGTCCACGCCGCAGTTGTCGACGAGGACTTCGCCATGTTGCCTCAGTGCGGCGAAGGTGTCAGGCGCGGCCAGCACGACCACATGATCATCGGCCGCAACGAGATTGGTGTGCAGCACATGATCAGGGTGTTCGCCGATGAGCTCGGTGTGGCGCTCGGATAAGTACGCGCAATCCGCCGTCCTGCGCGCTTTCGAGCGCTAGATTCGGTGCCAAATCCGGACCGAAGAAGGTGCCCATGCCGAACTCTCGCGGCCTGCTGCTCAACCCGAACGACTTCGACCCTCAGAAATTCGACCCCGAGACGCGGCGTCAGCTGCGGGCGCTGATCGAGTGGTTCGAGGATCGCGGCAAAGTGCGCTTGCTGCGCGACGACCTGGACGCGACGTGGGTCGCCGACTTCCTCGAATTCATCAAGCGGGAGCGCGTTTTCGCGACGTTCCTGACACCGTCCGAGTTCGCCGATGGTGAGCCGAACAAGCGCTGGGACACCTCACGCAATGCCGTGCTGAGCGAGATTCTCGGGTTCTACGGGCTTGCGTACTGGTACGCCGAACAGGTCACCATCCTCGGCCTCGGCCCCATCTGGCAGAGCGACAACATCAAGGCGAAGGAGCGGGCCGCCGCCCAACTCGAGGCGGGCGGCGTCATGGCGTTCGCCCTGTCCGAGCGTGAGCACGGCGCCGACATCTACAACACCGACATGCTGCTGACGCCGACCACCGACGAGGGTGTGGTGTTCCGGGCGTCGGGGGAGAAGTACTACATCGGCAACGGCAACGTGGCGGGCATGGTGTCGGTGTTCTCGCGCCGCACCGACGTCGACGGACCCGAGGGCTACGTGTGGTTCGTCGCGGACAGCGGACATGAGAACTACGAACTGGTCGACAACGTCGTGCACGGCCAGATGTTCGTCAGCACTTTCCGGCTCAACGACTATCCCGTGCACGAGGAGGACATTCTCTGTACCGGGCCGGAGGCGTTCTCGGCGGCGCTCAACACCGTCAACGTCGGCAAGTTCAACCTGTGCAGTGGCTCGATCGGGATGTGCGAGCACGCGTTCTACGAGGCAATCACGCACGCCAACAACCGGATTCTCTACGGCAACCCGGTCACCGATTTCCCGCACGTGCGTGCGTCATTCGTCGACGTCTATGCCCGGTTGATCGCGATGAAGCTGTTCAGCGACCGCGCCATCGACTACTTCCGCAGCGCCGGTCTCGACGACCGTCGCTACCTCCTGTTCAACCCCGTCACCAAGTCCAAGGTCACCTCCGAGGGTGAGCGGGTCATCACCCTGCTGTGGGATGTGCTGGCCGCCAAGGGATTCGAGAAGAATACCTACTTCAACGAGGTCAACCGCCTCATCGGTGCGCTGCCCCGGCTCGAGGGCACGGTGCACGTGAACGTCGCGCAGATTCTGAAGTTCATGCCGAACTACATGTTCAACCCGGCGAGCTACCCGGAGATCGGCACCCGCGACGACGCGGCCGACGACGTGTTCTTCTGGGCGCAGGGACCGGCGCGCGGCGCCTCCAAGGTGCAGTTCGCGGACTGGGCGCCGGTGTACGAGCGGAACCTCGCGGTGCCGAACGTGGCCCGCTTCTACGAGCAGGTGCAGGCCTTCAAGGACCTGCTGCTGACCGCGGCACCCGACGCCGACCAGCAGCGCGACCTCGACTTCGTTCTGGTCGTCGGGCATCTGTTGACGCTCGTCGTCTACGGGCAGTTGATCCTGGAACAGGCCGAGCTAACCGGGCTCGACCACGACCTGCTGGATCAGATCTTCGACTTCCAGATCCGTGACTTCTCGTCGTATGCCGTTGCGCTGCACGGCAAGCCGAGTTCCACGATGGCGCAACAGGAGTGGGCCTTGGCGGCGATCCGCAAACCGATTGCCGATGTGGCTCGTTTCGACCGGGTCTGGGAACAGGTGGCGGCGTACGACGGTGCTTACGAGATGCGGCCCTAGAGGGGACGGAAGACCGGCAGCGCGCGGTACCGCACGGTGAAGCTGGCCTCGCTCAGCGCTTCTCCCACCTCGCCGTCGTAGGCGACGGTGGTGGGTCCGTCGACCGCGACGAACCGGAACTCCGGCACCTGCAGTTCGTGATACAGCGGACTGCGTTCCAGCCGGCCCAACAGGACCGCCGTCGCGATGCGCAGCCGGCTGAACCGGCGCCCGGTTTCCAGGATTCGGACGTCGATCAGGCCGTCGTCGAGGCGCGGCCGCACCGACGGGGCGAAGCCGGACGGGAAGTACGTCGAGTTGCCCAGGAAGAACAGTTCGGTCTCAAGTGTCTTGTCGTCGTACCTGATTCGTACCGGGGCTTCCTTGCGCAGCGTCAGGTACAGCGCGTACATGCCGGCCAAGCGTTTACCCATCCGCCGTTCGAGCTTCTCGCGCGTGCGCACGTAGTTCGGGTAGGCGCCGATGCTGGCGGTGTTGATCACCATGCGTTTCTCGTTGAGGCACACCAGGTCCACGTAGGCCGCGGAGCCTTTGGCGATCGCGTCCACGGTGCGGGCCACCGAATCGCAACCGATGTCCTTGGCGAAGTGGTTGAACGTGCCGCCCGGGAACACTGCCAGCGGCACGCCGGCCTCGACGGCGATGCCCGCCGCGCATGCCACCGTCCCGTCGCCGCCACCGACCGCGAGCACCTCGGTGCGTGCGGCCGTCTCCCGCAACACCTTCTCGATGTCGTCGTCTTTTTGGAGCTCCACGATTTCCATGCGCGGTAAGGCTTTTCGGGCTTCGTCGATGACCCGCTTGCCCGTCCCGTCGCCGGACGCCGGGTTGATCACCAGCGCGACGCCTTCGCCCTGTGGCCTGGGCTCGGTGCGGAACCGCAATGGCTCCGACGTCGGTAGCGTGGTGGCCGGGATGGTCGGGACGATGCGGGCGCCCAGGACGGCGATTGCGGCGCCGATGCCGAAGCCGGCGAACACGTCACCGGGGTAGTGCGCGCCGGTAGCCACCCGCGACAGCCCGACCAGGCCGGCGAGCAGTGCCAGCGGCAGACCGACGGCTGGCGACTCCAGGCCGACGCCCACTGCGAACGCCGCGGCGCTCGCGGAGTGCCCTGATGGCAGCGAATTGGAGGTGGGCACACGCTTGCTCCGCCGGACCAGCGGGATGAGGGTGCGGTCCGGGCGCGGCCGGACCCAGATTCGTTTGGCCAGCTGGTTGGTCACCAGGCTGGTCACCGCAAGGCTGACGACGCCGCGTGCGGCGCCGCGCCTGACCGACTGGCTGCCGACCGCGCTCATACCGGCCGCGATGGCGAACCACAGCTTGGAATGGTCGGCGGCCCTGGTCAGGCGGGGCATCGTGGCGTCCAGGAGTGGGCTCGGCGACTCGGCTACTGCTTCGAAGACCTCACGGTCCAAGCTGCCCAGGCCCTTGCCGATCGCGCGTACATCCATGAGGCCCAAAGTATCCGTTGTGACGGAGATTCAACCTTCGTGGAGCCGATGACGGGAATCGAACCTAAGTCCCGCGAGGGCATCCGGTTAGGCTGGGTGGCATCCGACACGTATTGGCGGGACGGTGTTTAGGTGGTGATGCGGTCGGGCGGCGTCGTACTGGACTGCCGAGCGCCTTGGGGCATTCAGGTGCGCTCCGCGACTGCAATAGTGTTTTTTAGAGCGCTAGCTGGGGGTTTTAGTAGTGGACGAATCCGAATTCGAGGCAAGTGAGTTCAGGATCGCATACAACGACTGGGCGGCCTACATGCGACAAGTGCTTCAATATAATGCCAATGTCCGGTCACTAATTAGAACGTATCTACCTCCAGTCGCCGGTGTGCAGCGCATCCTTGGGCGGACTCCTCTGAAATCCCATGCGCGAGTGGTCCGAGTTGGTCGGAGTGTCTCCGCGGGTAAAACTGAACTCGCGAGCGGGTTCAGTTTCACGCATGCAGTAACGCTGATGGCTGTTTGGGGCGCCTTCGAGGCCTTCGTAGCGGACGGCTGCAAGGCGCAGCTGTTGCTGCACCCGGAGCTAGTGGAGACGAAACCATTTGAAAGCGCAAGGGTCCCCGCGTCGTTGCTGTTTAAGGACCGTAGGGACCGCGTTGCGGCCCTCTATGATCATGCTGTTGTCAGACTGCGTTCAGACGTCCGGCAGGGTGATAAGACTCCGTTGATCGGCATTGCGAAAATCGAAGCCCAACTCAAAATTGTGGGACTGGGTAATCGTGGCCATGACATTAGCGATGAATTGGGCCAAGCTATTCTCCATGCGCAGCAGTCGCGGCACGTTTGGGCTCACAGAGCAGGCAAAGCAGACGAACAGTTCATCAAAAACTGCCCGATGATCACCACTGAAGTCGGAAAAATCATTCAGATCACGCAAGAGCAGAACGATTTGTATTGTTATGCGCTAATTGTTTATGGGCTGCTTATTAATAATCGATTTCGTGAGGCTCACGACCTCGCTCCTGAACCGTTTCCATGGGATCGTAACGTTCCATTCGCGGACCCATACGCCAATCTGTGGGGTGTGTCCGATTGATGCCCAGTCTGTGTCCGATTGATACCCAGTCTGTTGTCCTGAGGTTAGCGCGGCTTGGTGCTCTGTGGGCGCACGCGCCCTGTCGTCGGCGCGAGAGCGTGGTTTTCCGAATCCTGCTGTTCAAGCCCGGCCTGTATTCAGCGGGGCGCCTGGCATGACTTACTAGTGCAAATGCGAAGCTATGCCAATGAAACTGACGACAGCGAAAAAACTGATTCTGCTTGACGAGCAGATTCATGATGCACGTGGTGGAGAGCCTACTGACTTCAACGAGTGGAAGGCGAAGACGGGCGTGATTTTGCGACGCACGGTCGGGGAAGCCGACCCTCTGGTTGTGAAGTTCGAGAAGATCAAGTACACGCTCGGCTTCTGGACTGATCGGACCACGCAGGCGGAGTTCAACGCCGCCAAACGGCGAGGCGTTTTGCAAGGGGTCGCATTGCTAGAGGCCGCGAAGACACAACTTGAAGTCATCGACGACCTAGCGGAAGGTGAGCACGAGAGCGTGATCCGGCAGGACGATGCGGTCACGGACAAGTCAGAGATCTTTATCGTCCATGGCCGCGACGACGGAGCTAAAGCGATCGTTGCGAGGCTGATTGCCAACTTGGTCGGCAGAGAACCGATCATTCTGCATGAGCAGGCGAGCTCAGGCGCAACACTGATAGAGAAGTTGGAACGCTATGCCGCCGTCGCAGCATTCGCCGTTGTCATCGCCACGGGGGACGACGTGGGCCGCATTGCAGGAAATGACGATGCTGCCGAACAGCCGCGCGCACGCCAAAATGTGATCTTGGAACTGGGCTATTTCATCGCACTTCTTGGCCGTCAGAACGTGATTCTGCTGCTTGAGCCGGGCGTCGAGCGACCCTCTGACACCGACGGCATCGTCTACGCGCGACTTGATTCGAGCAAGGACTGGCAGGTTGAGCTTGCTAAGGAACTTGAGGGTGCAGGATTCGACGTCGACCGATCGGCCATCAAGTAACTGCGGTGGTGCAGTCGCGAGCGGCGACACAGCGTTCGTGAGGCTAGACGGTGGAGCCGATGACGGGAATCGAACCCGCGTATTCAGCTTGCGGTCGCGCTGTCCGCTGGTGTCGTAGCGTGTCCGCTGATGTTTTGTGCCACAACCGATTACGCCATTTCGTGACACCAGCGGACACCACGCGACACCAGCGGACACTCTGGCGATTATGCGGGGAAAATACGGAGCGCCCGCTAACCCGTGGGGGTAGACCAGGCCGCCGGCGGGCATAGACGGGCGCAGAGGTGTCATACCCCAGCGGTAGCGTCGCGGTGATGCACGCACACATCGCACATCGGGGAGCGTGGCTCCCATGGGAGTCCATGTACGACGACGACGCGGGGCACCGCCTCGCAACCTGGATCGACGACAACGTCGGGGACGACGAATACCGGAAACGCGAGATCTTCACGCCGCTCAAGAGCAACGAGACCAGCTCGCCCAAGGTGCTGGCCGCGATGGCCCGCAATGCGCCGAACGTCGCTAGCCGAAGTCCTGGGCCGCGCCGAAACGGCCTTGTGGTCGCTGCGTGGCCCCGTGAGCCCCAGCTTCAGGACTGCGTGAGCCGAGCCAAGGACAACACACTCATCGTGTTCCAGTGGGGCGATCACCTCTCTTTCGAGGGCTGGGCGACCGCGGTCCAGGCGTTCAACGCGGGCACCGGCGAGCCCACCCCGCCTCTCGACGAAGAGCTGGACGAGGAATTTCGGTTTCTGCTGATGAGCTCCCGGGAGCTGTCCTCGGGCGCACAGCGCGGCCGCGAGCGGCATATCCCCCAGGCCTCGATGGCTGTGTTCAAATCTGCCGGCCTGGACGAGGACTTCGTGGTGACGTACTGCATCGCGCTGGGCTACCTCGGGGACACGAAGAACATCCGGGATCACTACCGCGCCGCGAAAGGCTAGGCGCGGCCGTGGCCCAGGATCTGCGGTTCACGTGCCGGTCCGGGGCTTCGACCAGTGATCGAACAAGACTCGCGGCCCTTCGAGTCGATGCGGTTGTCTGAAGCCCATCGCGGCGACGCTGGAGCAGGAAAGCTCGCCGCAGGTAGCGGCCGATTTCTCGCTCATTCGCCGAATGGGATCGATAGTTTGCTGACGATCGTCGGATCGCGTTGATTTTTGTTCGATTTTTCAGGGGGAGAGGACCCTTGCCGCGGCGAGGGGCCGCCTGGGGCTGGCCGCAGAGTCTTGACCCGCCCCCCGCCTCGGGCCGGGCGCCGGAGCCCCCGCACGGGGGGCCGGTGTGGGGGCGGGAGGGCCACCAGCTCGCCGGGCTCGGCTCATGTGGACCATGGCCAGCCACGAGACGCTGAGGGGCAACCAGCGGGCAGTGTGGGCGTCGGCCCAGCCGCCGCGCCCGCGCCAGGTGTTCGAATGCCGCAGGTCAGCAGGTGTTTGCTGACTCGGCTGACTGGTTGGGATCAGCTAACGCGGGTCTGTCGGGCGCGGACCCCCGACGTTACGCAGACGGCTCGCCGTTGTTGGACGAAGGTGCGTCGCGAAGGTGATCTGGGTTGACGGCCACAACGTCGATGACCTCGTCGGCGGTGATCGGGTTGGCAGCGTAGTCGGCAGCCAGCTCGGCGTAGTCCGCGTCGGTCAGGCGGCGCTTGGTCATGAGTCCGATGGTAGGCGCGGTCGGTTTCATTCGAACGCACTCCGCGAGCGTGCACGCCATGGCATGCTTCCCAGCAAATAGTCACGCACGTCAGCGAAGAGGATGCAGGTGGCAGACAATACGGCCGTCGACGATGACACCGCCAAAGCGCCCAAGACCCGGCGGGTCCGGGCCAAGTCCGCATCGAACGGAAGGGTCGATGGCCATGCGTCCGGTGCTGTCCCGGCCGGCGCAGACGGTCCCAAGGCCCAGCGGACTGTCCTGTTGGCATTTCTCCAGCACGGTGATGGCCCAACTGCCTCGATCGGTCGCCATACGGTTGAGCAGGTGCGCAAGGCGCTCGACGGGGTCGACCCGGCTGACCGTGAACACACCACCCTCGATGTCTGGTTGGAATCCGGCGGTGGAGATGCTCACTCGGCGTACAAGATTGGCCTGATTTTCCGCAGTGTCGCGTCTTACATCCGCGTCGTGGTGCCGGACTATGCCAAATCTGCTGCAACCCTGCTGAGTTTGGTGGCTGACGAGATCTACATGGCTCCGGCGGCGGAACTCGGGCCGTTGGATGCCCAGGTGACCCATGAGCAGGAAGGCATCACGGTTTCGGCATTAGATCGTGCCCGGAGCCTGGACGATTTGACCGAGACCGCGATGGATATCGTGCTCCGCGGCGGGGGGATGGTTCTTCAATACACACGGCTGAGTCGTGCGGAGGCGATCACCGCCATGCTGGACTTTTCGGCGAAATTCATGGAGCCGATCGTGGCGAAGATCGATCCGACGATGCTCCACTGGTCCAATTCACTACTGCGTGTCGCGAAGGAGTATGGCAAGCGGCTGATGGAGACTCGGTCGAATTGCCCGCCGGGCTTGTCGTCTACGGTCCCCGCTCAGCTATTGGAGGAGTACCCGACCCACGGCTTCGTGGTGTCGCGCGCTGAAGCTGAGGGGTTGGGCCTTCCGGTTAAGCCAATCGAAGATTACGAACATCTCGCGATGGTGAATCATGCTTACCGGACTGCGGAACAGCATGCCATGAATCTCATTGGTGTCGTTCCCTTTCCTCCCGGTGACGGGCAGACTAGAGGCGAGGGTGAGGAGTTGACTGGTGATGAAGGCGATGAATGCCGCGGTGAACGTGGGGACGACTCGGAAGGCGGCAATGGTGAATAGCAACTGCGGCCCTGAGCGGACCGAGCGCCGGGATCGCATTCGCCGCATCATGACCGACCTGGGCGCACCCACTTCGGGGAAGCGTGACCAGGAGATTCGCGATATCTGGCGCGAGGCCGCCGACTCGGGGCGCTGAGCCAGTCAGACGCCAGCACGGCACTGACTCCGCGCGAAGCTCTGTACGGCGGCGGCTAATGCCTGGGGCTGGGAGTGGACGTAGGTCTGCATGGTGAAGGCCTTGGAGGCGTGTCCCAGCCATGCTGCGATGACGGCGATGGGTACGCCTTTGAGGTGCATCGCGGTGCCGCAGGTGTGTCTGGCGTCGTGCAGTCGGACGTGCCGGACGCCGGCGGCGTTGAGTAGCCGGGCCCACCGGGAGGTCAATGTGTGAGGGCTGAGGGCTTGCCCGGCTTCGTTGAGGACGACGAACCCGGACGCCTGGTAGTCAGGGCCCAGCGCGAGCTGCTGGGCGGTCTGGAGCGCCTTGGCTGTCTTGAGCGCGGCCACCAGATGGTCGGGCAGCGGAAGCTCGCGCCGGCTGGCGCGCGACTTCGGTGTGTCCTCGACGATGTGCTTACCGAACCGCAACCGTGTCTGAGCGACCGTGAGCGTGCCGCGCTGGAGGTCTACGTGCTCCCAACGCAGGCCGGCGATCTCGCCGCGCCGCATGCCGCACAGCGCCAACGTCCACGCGATCGCGTACTGGTCGCCCGTGAAGTACTTCTCGACGGTCTCGACCTCTTCTGGGGTCAGCGTGTCTGGCGGCTTCGGATCTCCCTCCGCTCGGTCGACCAGGGCGGCCACGTTGCGCACGACGTGGCCCTGCTTCTTCTCGCTCTCGAGGATCGAGTCGAGGAGTCCCAGTAGATAGTTGATCGACCGTGGCGACCAGGGTTTCCGCGTCCGGCCGGTGGGGGAGGACAGGCCCCCGGCCCGCAGCGCGGTCACGAGGTCATCGAGGTGCCGCTTGGTGAGCTTCTGCACCAAGATGGCGCCGAGCTCCGCTCGCACCACAGTCAGCTTCTCCTCGTAGCCGTTGACGGTCGATCGCTTCCGGTCAGCGGCGACCTTGCCGGCGATGTAGTCGTCGCACGCATGGTTGATCGTCCGTTTGTTGGCGTGAACGTACATGCCTCTGACGACGTCACCGCGAATCAAGTCGAGGGCGTCGCGGGCTTCGCGCTCGGTCTTATATCGCTTGCGGAACCGGAGCCGCTTCGGGCCGTTCCATCCGACGTCGACGGTGAGTTGGTAGCGAACAACGGGCCGTCCGCCGGCCCGGGCGGCCAGTTCGACTCGCTTGATCTGTGGCGGCAGTTGGCGCCGAGGCTCAGCTACGGTCCGGCTCATCGCGGCAATCCTGTCTGTCGGGTGGCTATGCGGTCGGGCTGCGAGGGCATCCCGGCAGGCGCCTGCATCGTGACCGGCCCGTAGATCGCGACGCCCGTGTTGGTCGTGTTGTTGCTATTCGAGTTGTTCGTCGTGTTGGTGTTGGTGGTGCCGCCACCGTTGGTGGCGTTGGGCAGCCAGTCCGACGCCTGCGGCAGCACGGAATCGAGAAGCCCCGTGGCCAGGTTGCCGAAGCCGCCGTCGCCGACGCCACCGATTTCGGACGGGCCCGGCAAGCCACCAGTTCCGATGTGCTGAGTACGGCTCGGGTCGTCCCCGGGCCGGCGCACCATCCGCCGGTTGCCTTCTTCGTCGGTGCCAACGTTCTTCGCGAGGCCTCCGAGATAGTTCGCGCCGCCCGTGCCGAGCTTCCAGATCCCCCACTGCGTCGGGTCGGAGAACACCGAGCCGTCGAAGCCGAGCACCTCCATGGCCCCGGACAGCAGGTCCTTGCCGAACGACTTGCCGTCCGGGCCGCCGTCGCCGGTACCGTCGCCCCGGCCGGTGCCGCGGGATCCGCGCTTGGCGGACTTCTCGTTGACCTCTTCCTGCTTGGATGCCTGGTCGTCCAGGGCGTCCTGGTGTTCGCGCTCGGCCTTGTTCAGCCGCTCCTGCGCCGCGGCCTGTGCCGACGGCTTCGCCTTGGGGTTGGCGTTGACCTCGTCCAGGTGCTGCTTGGCGATCTCGACTGCCTTGGCGGTGTCGTCGACCTTCTGCGCGGCGTTGCGCAGCGCTCGCTGCTCGGCGCGGGTCGGGCCACCGCCGGAGCCGCCGTAGCCGCCTCCCCCACCGCCGTAACTCCCGCCGCCGAAGCCGCCACCGCCAGAACCGCCGGAACCCTCCGGGTACAGGGCTTCCTCGGGCAGGTACATGTGCTGGTCGAACTGCGGGTCCGATGCGCCTGCCGCGCCTGCACCGAGGGTGAAAACACCGTTCTTGCCGCCAGATTCGACGTTGCGGCCGTCGGGCAGGGTCGCGGCCATGTGGCCGTCGTTCGGGTTCGGTCCATGGTCGTACCAGCCGATCCGGAACGACCCGGCTGGCCCGTTGCCCATCTTGAAGCCGCGCGCGGCCAGCCATGTGGCGGCCGTCTTCGTCGTCATCAAACTGCCGTCGCCGCCTCCGAGCGCCGCGTTCACGAGCTGGGCGATGCTGCCGGAGCAGTCGTTGCGCGCGCCCTGGCTGTAGGGGGTACCGACCATCCCCTCGGCGGCGTCCTCCAGTGCGAAAGCACCGCCTTCGGCGTAGCCCTTCAACCCGGACAGGTCGCGCAGCAACGGGATCGGGGGCACGTAGCCGTTGTTCATCGCGTTGATCAGCGGCCAGTTCTTCGCCGTCGACGCCGCGGTGTTCACGGACTCCTTGTTGGATACCTTGACGAAGCCACCACCCATCACCTGCGCGAGGATCGAATCGCTTGTGCCACTGCCAGGCCCGCTGATCCGGCCCGACGGGTCGATCCGGCCGCCGGTCGCGCGGCCGCCGACCGTCTGGCCGGGCGTGACCGGCGCCTGCGGCATCGCACCCGGGTTCTGGCCCGACTGCAGGCGCTGGACCCACGCCTTGAGCGCGGCGTCGTAGTTCTGCACCTGCAACTCGATCGGTACCTGGACCGGCGTGCCCTCAACCTTCTTCACGTACGCCTTCCAGCGCTCCACGGCGGCGTCGTCGTTCGCGGTGACGACGATCTCGCCGTTGGGCAGGTGCTCGACGGTGTTGCCGATGTCCTTCATCTGCTGCATGAACGCAGCCTTCTTTTCGTCGGGAACGCTCACCACGATCTGCTTGTCCGACGGCACCGCGACGACCGCGGCGCCGAGCGCCTTGAAGGCCTCCACGCCGCGCGCCGAGGCCTCCCACACGCCGTTGAGCGAGCGGTTTTCCTGCGCCCAGCCTTCTGCTGCGCGCGTCGCGGTGAGCGCCTGTTGGTTCATCTGCTGGTTCATCGTGGCCGCCGACTCCGCGGCGTCGGGCAGCTTCGCCATCAACTGGTCGAGGTCACGCAGCACCGGCTCGTAGGTGCGCTCGACCTTTCCGCCAGGGTGCTCCCGTTCGAGCGCTGCCTGCTGGGCGTCGTTGTACGCCTTCAGTTTCTGGGTGACGATGTCCCAGTTGAAGCCCTCCTTGGACAGCGCCTTGGACAGCTCCTCGGTGCTGATCCCGGCGGCCTGTGCGGTGTCGAGCATCTTCTGCACATCGCCGTTGCCCTTGCCGGCAGCCGTGAGGTTGTCCGTGAGCGTCTTGTTCAGCAGCGCCCGCGCCGAGTCGCTGCCGGTCGCGGCGCCGAGGACCGTCCCGGCGGGCAGCTTGAACGACTGTTCGCGGTCCAGCGCCGACGGAGCGCCGTCCTTGCGCTCGCCGAGCGCGGTGTTGATGTCGTGGCGGGTCCGTTCGGTGAGGCGGCCGGCGGCCAGCGTGTCCTTCAGAGCATTCTCCGCGGCCTGCTGTTCGCCGGCCTTCCGCGCCGCGTCGGCGTGGGCCGCTGCGAGTCCACCGAGCAGTGCGGTCGCGCCCATGATCGCGATGCCCCACGGGCCGCCGAGTGCCGACATCAGCCCGCCGGCAGCCATGGACAGGCCCGATCCGGCTGCCCGAGCGGCGCCCATCACCGTGCTCATGCCTCTGATCGACGTCACCGCGTTCGACCCGGCCTGCTGAATCCGTTGCAGCGGGCCAACATTCTGGACCAGCTGGGTGCGCAGGAAGGTGTTGTTTTGCGCGAACGTCTTGGCCTGCTGTGCCCCCTCCAGGTAGGCCGCGCGCATGCGTCCCACCGGGCCGAGAGTGCCCTCGGTGGCGCGCGTCAGCAGACCTTGCTGCGTGACCAGGCCCGTCGTCCGGTCCTTGACGTCGTTGAGCGGCGTGCGCAGCTCCGACCACACTCCCTTGGCCCGGGTGACGGTGCTGTTGACCGAATTAAGCACGGGGGGAAGCAGTTTCGTCTTTGCGATGAACATCGCGAATGCCGCCATGAGGCCTGTCGACAGCCATTGGTTGCTGCCGAACAGGTCGGCGATGATGCGCAGCGGCGGCTCGACGGCCTTGATCGCCATGCCGAGCGCCTGCCAGCCAACGACCGCGACACCACCAGCACCGGTAGCGAGCGCCTTGATCGCCTTGCCGAGGGTGGGCGCGAGATCTTTTGCGGCACCGGAGATATCGCGCCAGACGTCAGCGACTACGGCCAATCCGCCTGTGGCGGTGCCCTTCTTCAGGCTGGTGAAAGAGTCGCCGATGCCCTGGATCACCGTCAGCAGCTTGTCGCCGCCGGACTGCAACGCAGGCTTGAGCAGGTCGTAGAAGGCCAGCTTGGCGCCGTCGGTGGCGTTGGAGATCTTCTCCATGACGCCGGGGACGCCCTGCATGTTGGCGGCGGCCATCGCCGCCGCATTTCCTTCCTTGGTGACTGCCGCCGTCATCTTGTCGAGTGTCTGGATGCCCTGGCTGCCGGCGATCATCGCGCCGCGGATCGCGTCGGTGCCGAACACCGTTGCGACGTTCTCCTGGAAATCGTCGGGGCGCATACGGCTCGACGCCTCGCCGATCTGCCGGAACAGCTCGCGCATACCGACGAACTCGCCCTTGGTATTCCGGATGTTCAAGCCCAGCGCGTCCATGGCCTTGCCGGCCTGGTCCGACGGCGCCGCCAGGTGGGTGAGCATCGTCTTCAGCGACGTGCCGGCATCGGAGCCGCGGATGCCTGCGTTGGCGAACAGCCCCAGGGTGGCGACGGTGTCGTCCATGGAGATGCCGAAGCCGTGCGCCACAGTGGCGGCCTGCTGCAGGCCCAGCATGAAGTCAGGGACCTCACCGGCTGCCGCGTTGGCCACACCTGCGAGGGCGTCCGCGACGTGGTTCGCGTCCTCGGCCTTGAGTTGGTAGGCGTTGATGATGTTGCCCTGCGCCTCCGCGGCGGTGGCGGCGTCGATCGACGCGGCTGCGGCGAGCCGCAGGGTGCCGGGGGCCGCGCCCATCGCCTGATTCATGTTCAGGCCGGACTTGGCGAGCTCGAGCATCGCTGCTGCGGCGTCCGCTGCGGAGGCACCGACGATGGTGGTGTCGGCGCCGAGCTGCTGAGCCTTCTCCGACGCCTTGGCCATCATCTGGGCGCTCGCCCCGGTGACGCCTTGCAGCCGGTTCAAGTTCGACTCCATGTCGACGCCGGCCTTGACCGACTGTTTGATGGTCGAGAAGAGACCCGCGCCGCCGACCAACGCCATCGCCGGGCCGATCATCTTCTTGAATCCGGCGGCGAACCGGGTGGCCGACTCGGTGCCGGCCCGTTCGGCCTGCTGCCCGGCGGCCGAGAAGTTGTACCCCAGAGGCGTTCTCGCGCCAGACCGGCTCGCGGCAGCCTGCGCGGCATTGGCCTCACGTTGCGCTGAAGCCTGGGCCTTCTGCGCCTGGGTGAGCCCCTTGGTCGCGCGGGTCAGGCCGTCAGCGGTCAGCTCCTGCGTGCGCTGCGCCCGCGCCACCGACTCCGCGGCGGTGGCCCGCTGCAGTTCCGTCGCCTTCGCATTGCTCGAGACCTGCTGGTAGCGCTTCTGGGCGAGCTCGAGGCGGCCGAGAGCGTCGGCGTCGGCCTTGCGGGCCTTCTGCACAGAGATCGTCTGGCGCTCGACCTTGCGGAGTGACTCAACGACTTTCGCGCCGTGGGTGTCGATCGACTTGGCCATCGCGGAGCCCATGACTTGGGTTTGTCGGTTGAACCGGGAGGCGGCTTCCTTGCCGATCTTCTCCACGCCCGCGGCGATACGAGACGCCTCCGGCATGAGCGGCACCCAAACCTGGGCCAGCTCAACGGCATTGCTCATATCTTCGCCTTTCGCACGACGGTGGTTCGGGGAGCTGATTGGCCATCAGTGGGCACTATGTCCAATCAGCTCCCCGAACCGAGACCTTTGGCTGGTGCCGGGTAAGCGGCCGGAAACCCCGACATTTGCCAAAGGAGTGTTGGAGAGCGCGTCACCGTGGAGGAACAAGCGGTCGCGCACCCCAACTGGGCCCCCACCCAACCGGAAGGGCCCAAGATCAGAAGATTGGAGGGGTCAGACCGCCGATCTCGACGATCGAAGTCGGGTAGCGCTCAGCGGTGAACGCGGCGAAGCCGTAGACCTGCAGGGTCACGGTCAGACTCTTGCCTCCGATCTCCTTGAGCACTCGAGACTGGATGCCCGACTCGTACAGGAGGCTGTCCATGGACCGCTGGACGTAGACGACGTCTTCGTCGTTGCCGGCGCCGGAGCAATGATCAGAACCTGTGGATGAGCCTCGGCGAGGCGGCGTAGGAAAGGGCGCACCTTCCCGAGGATGATCTG